>JALVXE010000056.1 GCA_027038385.1 Thermotogaceae bacterium | reverse complement strand
GGATGCAGCCGAGAGTCTGGGTGCCTCGTGGACCGCCGGGCCCCTTGCAGGCCGTCACACGGGTACCGTGGGAAGTGCCGGCATACTGTCGTTTAACGGCAACAAGATAATGGCAACTGGCGGAGGAGGAATGGTCGTAACCGATGATGAGAAAGCAGCTGACCATATAAAGTTTCTGGTAAATCAAGCTCGGGATCCTTCAAAGGGATACTATCATTCAGAAGTCGGTTTTAACTACAGAATGACCAACCTTGAAGCAGCTCTTGGTCTGGCGCAATTTGAAAGACTCGGCGAATTCCTTGAAAAGAAAAGAAGATTCAGGGAGATATATCAAGAAGCTTTAAAAGGATTAGTGGAATTCCAGGAAGAATACGAAGGTGGTGAAAGCTCTTGGTGGCTGACTTCTATAAAACTTCCAGATAATATTCAGATGTCAGTGGAGGATCTCCAAAAGAAACTCAAAGAAAAAGGTATTCCATCAAGGAGAATCTTCATGCCGATTGTGGAATTTCCGCCTTATAAGAAGTTCAGAAATGGTGATTACAAAAACGCTTATGAGATATACAGACGGGGCTTGAATCTGCCGAGCTCTACGTTGAATGATAAAGAACAGATAAAAACCGCAGCAAAAATAATTTATGAGGTGATCAAAGGTTGAGAGAAAGGATAATTCTCATCGGTGGAGGAGGTCATTGCAAAGTAGTTGTTTCAATCCTCAGAGAATTGAATAAATTCGAGATAATTGGGATTTCCGATGTGCCGGAAAAGCTCGGGGAAAGAGTATTGGATGTTCCTATTAAGTTTACCGATGGTGAGCTGAGAAAGATATTTGACTCTGGCGTCAGATACGCTTTCATAACGGTTGGAAGTGTTGGAAATCCCAGGAAAAGGATAGAACTATTTCAAAAAGCAAAAAGTATTGGTTTCGAATTGCCAGTGATCATATCTAAGAATGCTGTAGTTTCAAGCGATGCAAAGATAGGCGAAGGTACAGTTATCATGCCGGGAGTGATAATAAATCCCGGGGTAAGAATAGGAAAAAACGCGATTGTAAACACCGGTGCTATCATAGAGCACGACGCATTTATAGACGATCATGTTCACATAGCGCCCGGGGTTACTCTTAGTGGAAACGTGAGGATAGGTTGCTGTTCACATATAGGAACAGGAGCAAGCGTTATCCAAGAAGTTCAGATAGGAAACAATGTAATCGTTGGTGCAGGAGCGGTAGTTGTCAAAGATATTCCTGACAATGTCGTTGCGAAGGGGGTTCCAGCGAGATGGTGAGCAAAAGAAATTTCTTCATTACCGGTTGTGCGGGATACATAGGATCTACTTTAGCGGGTTTGCTTCTTCAGGAAATATATAAGGTGTCTTGCATAGATAAGCTTATGCATACAGGGAGATCACTGCTTCATCTTTTGCAAAAGTCCAACTTTGAATTTATCAATGGTGTGAAAATGTGTAAAGTGGCAATACTATAGATAGAAACTAAAGAGGTGATAGCTCATGAAAATATTGGTGACTGGAGCAGGAGGGTTTATAGGATCACATTTAGTCGAGCATTTGTTGAAAAAGGGATATTATGTACGTGCCTTTGTTAGATACAACTCCAAAAATTACTGGGGATGGCTTGAAGAAGAAGGAATAGATTCTCATCCTAATCTGGAGATATACACGGGAGATATCAGAGATTACGATTCTGTGCATGACGCCATAAAAGGAGTAGATGTTGTCTTTCATTTAGCCGCACTTATTGGAATTCCCTATTCCTATGTTTCTCCATTAGCTTATATCAAAACTAATGTAGAAGGGACTTACAACATTCTTCAATCGGCAAGAGAATTAAAGATTAGCAGAGTAATAGTAACGTCTACCAGTGAGATATACGGAACCGCTCAATATGTACCAATCGGTGAGAAACATCCTTACAACCCTCAATCTCCTTACGCAGCTACAAAGGCATCTGCTGACCATCTCGCTATAAGTTTTTACAGATCTTTTGGATTACCTGTTACCATAGTTAGACCGTTTAATACTTTTGGACCGCGCCAATCAGCCAGAGCGATAGTGCCTACAATAATAACCCAAATTTTGTCTGGTAAGAGCGAAATCTTTCTTGGAAATCTTCATCCCACAAGAGATCTCATGTATGTCAAGGATACGGCAAGGGGTTTTGTGCAAGTAGGGCTTCACCCTGATACTGTTGGAGAAATAGTCAACATAGGCACAGGAAAAGACATATCTATAGGTGATCTTGCCAAGCTTATAATGAAACTCATCGGAAAAGAAGTTCCTATAAAAACTGATTCTAAAAGAATCAGACCTAAACTGAGCGAGGTAGAAAGATTGATTTGTGATTATTCTAAAGCAAAGAACCTAACCGGCTGGGAACCTGAATATTCTTTGGAAGAAGGTCTAGAAGAGACAATAACATGGCTCAAAAATCATTTGGAACTTTATAAAGATATTTATAACATATAAAGATATTTATAACATTTGATCTACTATCCAAACGTAGAAGGCATAAAAGAAATCAAAAGAGTAGTTGAAGAAGGCATCATAAAGAATCCCAAGAATCCCGAATTTTACAACGTTTGATCTCTTTCCATTCTTCACACCGAGTTTTCAAAGGATGGTAATATAGGAATGAAAGCATCCCATTGGGGGTGGAATGAATGAAGTTTTGGAATAGAGAGAAGGAAAAGAATTGGCTCAAACATTACCTTCTGACAGAGCCAAATGCCATCTTGTTCGTATATGGCCCAAAATCAAGCGGGAAGACTACGCTATTGATGAAAGTAGTAGAGGAGCTTCCTAAAGAGAAGTTCATATACTACTGGTTTGATTTAAGAGAAAGACTTATATCGAACTACAAAGACGTAGTGGATGTGTTCTTTGTAGACGAAGAAGCAGCCAAGGTAATGAGAGAGACAAGCAAAGAGCTCGAAATGGGAGTGAAGAGCTTTTTCAAGATAAGCTTGAAAGACAAAAAGATGATAGAAGAGAGAAGAATAGACCCGTTCAAATACATGGTGGATATGATGAGAAAGGACAAAGCAAAAGGATTAACACCGGTGATAGTCTTCGATGAACTTCAAAAACTCAAAGACATTTACCTGAATGGAGGAAGTCAAAGGCCCTTGATAAAAGAGCTCTTTAACTTTTTCGTTCGTCTGACGAAAGTCTTACATCTTGCTCATGTCATCGTTATGACTTCTGATACTTTCTTCATAGAGCAGGTGTACACGGATTCTACCTTAAAAAACACATCACGATTCTACTTGGTTGACTTTTTCGATGATGAAACAGCGAAAGAAATACTCATCTCAGAAGGCTTGAGCGAAAAGGATGCTTTGCATGTAGTCGAATATACAGGCGGAGTACCTT
>JALVXE010000055.1:10367-13992 GCA_027038385.1 Thermotogaceae bacterium | reverse complement strand
GATAGTCGAGGGCCTTGAAAGTGAAAAGGAAGAAATAGCGTCGAAATTCTCTGCGAGTGAAAAACAAGCCTTGAAAACGAAGGAAGAGATGGCAAGGATTGAAAGAGAGATTATTAAGCTGGAGAGCGAGAAGCAAAGACTTGCGGAGAGTGTGGAAGATTTTCAGAACAAACTGGCGTTGATAGAGAAGCAGATGTCGCAGAAGAGTGAGAGAGCTGAGAGTTTGAAGCTTGAAATAGATGAGATGATGAAGAGCATTGAGGAGGCTTCGAAAAGAGAGAAAGAGCTCAGAGAAGAACTAAAAGCTATAAGAAGCAGAAAAGAGGAATTATCCGCTGAAAAGGCGAGAATGCTTGAGGAGACGAACTCAATGCTCAGAAGGAAGAACGAACTACTTGGAGAAAAGAGGTCGATAGAGAAACAACTAGAAAGCTACGAGGGGTATTCAAGAGCCGTTAGAGAGATATTCTTGAGAAGAGATGAGTTTGAAGGACTACATGACGTCGTCGCAAACATAGTCGACGTGGATGAAGAGCATGAGAAAGCGATAAGTGCACTTCTTGGAGGGAGTGCTCAGAACATAGTTGTGAGAGACGCGGATGTCGCGAAGGAGATGATAGAGTTTCTCAAGGAGAAAGGCATAGGCAGAGCGACATTTCTACCGTTGGATCTCATAGAAGGACGTTTTTCACCTATTCCAGAAGTTGAGAGGCATCCGGGATTTGTGGGTTATGCCTTAGACCTGGTGCAAGTTCCAAAGGGTTTTGAGAAATTGCCCTCGTATCTTTTCGGAAGTGACATCGTCGTCAACACTATGGACGACGCGATAGAGATAAAGAAAAGGTACAGAATCAGGTCGAGGATAGCCACACTCGATGGAGAGATAATCAGCGGAAGGGGAGCCATAAGTGGCGGATCAAGTAGGAAAGAAGAGCCACTCATAGGAAGGAAGATAAGGCTGAGAAAGATCAAAGAGGAGATATCAAAACTTGACTATCAGATATCCGTCGTTGAAGAGCGTATAGGTGATATTGATGAAGAGATGAAAGAGCTCAGAAATCAAGAAGAAATAGTGGAAATGGAGATATCCGATGTCGCATCAAAAGGAAAGAGCACGAGGAGAGTGCTTGAAGAGCTTATGAAGTCTTTGAAGGAGATCGAAGAAGAGCTGTCAAACCTCGAAAAGCTTAAATTTGACTACGAATCGAGGATATTGGGTATGAAGGCGCGCCTGGACAGGATAGACGAGGACGTTGAGGGAAGATCGAAAGGGCTGAAGGAGCTCAAGGAAAAAGTTGGAATTTTCTCAAAGGAGATGGAGAAGTACAGAAAGAGATTGGAAGATATCAATTCCAGGATCATAGAGGAGACAGTAAAGCTAAGCGAGATAAAGGAAAAACTCACGGGATATGAAAAGGAGATGGAGGAGATAAGGAAAAGACTCGAAGAGATGGAGGAAAACTTGTCGAGTATGAGAAGCGATTTGAGCAAGTTGGAGGAAAACATATCCAATGTCAAGGATATGCTGGATGAGACGGATAGAGAACTGGAGACTCTGTCGAGAGAATACGAGGATCTATTTGGAAGCGTTTCAGGCCAGCACGAGGACAAAGGAAAGATATTGGAAGAAATGAAAAAGGTAGAAAACAGGATGGAAGAGCTCAAGGAAGAGAGGGAGAAGGTAAAAGACCTCATACACTCGCTCGAGATGGATCTTCAGAATACACTGATGAAGATATCGAGGTATCTGGAGAACGTACCGGAAGATGTGGAGGTTGAGAGGCTCTCTGATGAAGAACTCTCACAAATCGAAGTCGAGATGAAAGACCTTCAGAACAAGATAAAGTACCTAGGACCTGTTGACCTAGGCGCGATAAACGAGTACGAAAAGCTTCAGGAAGAGTACAGGAATCTCAAGGAAAGGAAAGAAGATCTAGAGGAAGCGAAAAAGAAGCTTGAAAACATAATGAAAGAGACAGAAGAAGAAGCGAAAAGAAGGTTCATGGAGACTTTTGAAAGGGTCAACGAAAAGTTTTCTGAGTACATAAGGGAACTCTTTTTTGGTGGTGAAGGCTTCATAAGGATGACAGGAGAGGATGTGTTCGAATCGGACTTGGAGATACTCATAAGAAAACCAGGTAGAAGATCACAAAAACTTCAGCTCCTTTCAGGTGGTGAGAAAGCTCTCGTCGCTATCGCCATCCTTTTCTCGTTCCTCCAGGTTAACCCGAGCCCGTTCTACGTCCTCGACGAAATTGATGGACCTCTCGATGAATACAACGCCGAGAGGTTCGCCGACTTTTTGAAGAAGTCTTCAAAGGATGCTCAATTTCTGGTGATAACGCATAACAAGATTGTAATGGAAAGTGCAGATGTTCTGCACGGGATAACCATGGCAGATGGCGCTTCGATAGTGATACCAGTTGAACTCTCCGGCGTCACTTGACGATGTTCTTGGAGTAAGAATTCATGTAAACTTGCCGAAGGTTTCTCAAATCGTCTTCTGGTAACCTGACACCGTTTTCTGAAACTATAAAAGCTATCTTAGCGCTCTTCTCGATTATCTGAGCCGCCATGAGAGCCTCTTTCATGTTTCTTCCAACCGCCACAGCACCGTGGTTTGAAAGGAGAACACCGAACTTATCCCCAAGCGCTCTAGACGCGTTTTCGGCTAACTTCCAAGTTCCAGGAGGTGAATATTCCGCAACCAGGACATCCCCACCTATTATCTGTGCTTGATCCTCCACAAAACACGGTATGGGCTTTCTCATGGATGCGTAAGCGGAAGCGTAGATCGAATGAAAATGAACTATCGCCTTTACGATAACGTGATCCCTGTAGATCTGGAGGTGAAGTGGAAGCTCAGATGAGGCCTTTTTATCACCACCGATCTGTTTCCCAGATTTCAGATCTATGACGGCTATGTCCTCCACCGTTATCTCGTCGTACGGAATTCCCGATGGAGTTATGTAGACCTTTCCATCTTCCAGGAAACTGACGTTACCCCAGGTTCCCGCAACAAGATTCGTATCGCTTATAAAGCGTGCCGCCTTGAGAACTACACTTCTAGGATCCATCTCATCACCCCTCCCAGTGCTCGATATCCTCGATCTTTGGCATATCGGCACCTCGCCTAGTTGCGACAATCCCAGAAACCTTTGAGGCAAAATCCATAGCTTTCTTCAAAGTCGTCCAATCCGTTCCTTCTGATCCTACAACGTGAAGAATTCCCGCCATGAAAGCATCCCCACAACCTGTCGTATCAACGGTAACTCCAAAAGTTGCTGCTTCTTGGTGATGGAGTTTCCCTTCCTTGTATAAAACGGATCCAGATTGTCCCATGGTCATTATCGTGATCTTATCTTCTCTTCCATATTTCTCGACAAATTTCTTTACGTCCGCCTTTCCAAATATGTACCCCATATCTTCATCGCTGAGTTTCACGATGTCAGAGTGCCTCAAAACAGAATCTATCTTCTTCAGGTATTCTTCCCTACTAGTTATTACCGATCTTCTCACATTTGGATCGAACGATGTCAAAACGCCTCCAAGGAATTTCTCGAAGATCTTCAGAAGGGTTATGGACGTTTCTCCATCGATTATCGCCATCGACCCGAAGTGATAG
>JALVXE010000055.1:4668-10357 GCA_027038385.1 Thermotogaceae bacterium | reverse complement strand
AAGTGATAGATCGAAAAATCTTCTGGATCCAGGGAAATCTCGGAGAATTCCAGATGCCTATCGGCGGAGTTTTCCCTGTAAAACACGAAATCGGGATTCCCCGACTCATCAACAGCAACAAAAGCAAGTGTTGTACTGTGTTCATCTGAAATCTCTATGAAGCTTGTATCTATCCCCTCGCCCTCCATGAATTCCTTGAGAAACGATCCAAAAGGGTCAGATGAGAGTTTTCCCAGAAACTTGACGTCATTTTCGAGCCTTGACAAGGCCATTGCGACGTTCATCGGGGATCCACCGGGCCTTTTCTCAAAGACCTTCGATCCCTTCAAATCCCCAGCATCTTGGGATACGAAATCTATCAAAGCTTCGCCAGCACATAGGATATCTTTCACATTCATCACCTAGAGAGATTGTACAAGTTCACCAAAACTTTCTTGAAATCCTCCGGTATCGGAGCGGTGAATTCCATCCACTCTTCCGTCCTCGGATGGTAAAAGCCTAATTTCAAAGCGTGGAGCATCTGCCTCTCCGCCCCGTAAACTCTGTCAAGCCCCGCCTTTCCATAAAGATCATCCCCGATTATCGGATGTCCTGTGTGTTTCAAATGGACTCTTATCTGATGCGTTCTTCCACTCTTTGGAAACGCGAGAACGAGAGTTGCAGCTTTGCCAAACCTTCTCAAGACTTTAAAATGCGTGAAGGACTGTCTGCCATCCATCCTGACGATCATCTTTACCCTTAAAACAGGATGTCTTCCTATCGGAGCGTCAACATCGAATTCACTTTCTTCTATTCTTCCTCTAGCTATCGCAATGTAGACTTTTTTCGTCTTTCTATCTCTGAACTGCTCCGAGAGTTTTTGATGGGCCAGATCGTTCTTCGCAACTACCATGACACCGGAAGTGTCTTTGTCGAGCCTGTGGACTATCCCAGGTCTGAGCTTTCCACCAACACCTTGTATATCTTCAAGGGCATTCAAAAGAGCGTTGACCAAAGTTCCCGATGTTTTAGATGGCACCGGATGGGCCATCATTCCAGGTGGTTTGTTCACCACCGCTATGTCTTTGTCTTGATAGATTATCACCACGGGAATATCCTCAGGAAGTATCTCAACCTCTGTTGGCTTTTTTGGTGTTTCAACTTCCACTGTTTCCTCGCTCTTTACCTTGTAGCTTGGTTTTTTGATCGATCCATCCACAAGCACCTTCCCATCCTTTATAGCTCTCTGGATCATAGAACGTGATATCCAACTCGGAAGCTTCTCTTGAAGAAATCTGTCTAATCTCCATCCCTCTTCCCTTTTCGTCACTTTCAGAATCAAACTTATCACCCCAAAGGTACGTGAGAGCAAGAAGGATTCCACCTATAACTATGAAAGAGTCCGCAACGTTGAATATCGCCGGGTAGTACCTCATCCTTATGAAATCCACCACTTTGCCAAACCTTATCCTGTCGACTATGTTGCCAAGGGCTCCTCCAATTATCATCCCGATGAAGACCTGTTGGACACGGGTGAACTTGGTGTAGTAAACCGCCAGGAATATAACGACGGCTATCGATATCACAGTTATCTGATCTGTGTGGGTTGAGAACATGCCAAAGGCTATTCCAGTATTTGTGGCCCTTTCTAGCCACAGAAAACCGGGAACGACAGTCACCCTGAAGATCCTCGCCTCCAATACGAGCATTTTCGTTATCTGATCCAGAAGGAGGACGAGGACTAAGGCGAGTACCAATCACTTCACCTTCCTGTAGAAGAAGGGGGAGACCACTTCCAATCCTATCTGTCTGTAGTTGAATATCCTTTCTGTCGATCCAACGAAGATCATTCCACCGGGTCTTAAAGATTCCGCAAACCTCTTGTAGAGTTCTTCTTTGGTCTTCATCTCGAAGTATATGACAACGTTCCTGCATAGTATGAGGTCAAATCCCTTGTCGAACGGATCCTGCAGGAGGTTGTGCCTCTTGAAGTTCACCCTCGTTTTCACATTCGGCTTGACGTAATAAAGGCCGTTCCTGTAGTCGAAGTACTTCTGCAAGTAGTTCTTTGGAACGTTAACGATTGACTTCTCATCGTACTCACCTTTCCTTGCTCTGGCAAGGATGTTTATATCTATGTCGGTCGCTTGGACTTTCGCTGTGGACGGTGCCCTGAGCTCCTCCAGAAGAATCGCTATCGAGTAGGGCTCTTCTCCACTCGAACATCCAGCACTCCAGGCCTTAAACCTCGTTCCGCTCTCCTTCAAAAGAACCGGAAGGTACTTATCACGGAGCTCCCACCACTTTTCCGGATTCCTGAAGAACTCCGTGACATTTATGGTAAGCCTGTCAAGGAATTCCTTCTGAGCTTTCTCATCTCTGATTATGAGATCTAAATACTCTCTGTAAGATCTCTTTCCCCACTTTCTTATGAGGATCTCTATCCTTCTCTTCACCCTTTGAGGTTTATAACCCGTTAAGTCGAGGTTGAACCTCTTCTTAACCTCCTGCAAAAACCACTGAAAATCTTCAAATGGAAGTTCCTTCCACACACCTTCAGAACCGAAAGCCGATCCCAAATTTCTTCTCCCGCTTTGAAAGCTTCCCAAAGGCATATATGTATCCCACCCTTTCCAGGAATTTCGTTCCGTATCCGTCTATCTGAACATATCCGTTTTCATTCCAAAGAAATATCGATGTCTTTCCATCTGCAAATGATACAACAATATTCGGTTTGTAAAAAGAGAAATCCACCACCTTTTTTGACACCTTGATGAATAAGCCGTTCAAATAGAGAGTCAAAAACTTTCGATCGTCTTCTAGAAGAAAGCCCGCTCCGACGTTGTTCAACCTCGGTATGAAACCTATCGCCCTGCTGTACTCTCCAGCTTCCACATAAAAAGGAGAAAGATTCACCCAAATCTTTGGCTTGTTTGAAAAGACCACATAGGACCTGCCAACCCTCAAAAGCCACTCTTCCCTTGATAAAGCGTCTGGAACACTGAAAGATGGCCTCAAATATCCGTAAGAAAGTTGAACAGTACCAACATCTATCTGAAAAGCCTTTATAGTATCAGAAACATCTCCCGTTTTGAAGAACAGATTCCCGCCAACAACTGATATATCCAATTCGAAATTCGCCAAGGATTTGAGGTTGGGATAATCAGTTTCGAAAACTGTTAGGAGTGATAAAAATGGACCTTCCCCCAAGCTCGATCCGCTGATGATCAGAAGCTCAGGGAAGGCCAACGCTGGGATGAGAATTAGGAATGCTATCCTCATCCCATCGCCGCGATTATCTTCTCCATTTCAGCATCGTCCATCTCGAAGTTGCTTATGACCTCCTGAACGTCGTCGAGATCCTCAAGAACGTTCAGAAGTTTTAGGAGCTTTTCAGCATCCGCTCCCGTAACCTTGACGGTGTTCTTCGGTATATAGCTGATGCTAGCTTCAACCTCGTAACCAGCTCCCTCGAAAGCGGCTTTGACATCGGAAAGGTTTTCCGGAGCTGTGATGATCTCTATCGGGTCTTCGTCGTCTTTTATATCCTCCGCTCCGGCGTCGATCGCCAGCATCGCGAGTTCTTCGATATCCGCAACTCTGTCCCTCGGTATGTTTATCACGCCTTTCCTCTCAAATATCCAGCTGACCGCACCACTCTCAGCCATCGATCCACCGTACCTTGACAGCGCATGTCTAACTTCCTGGGCGGTCCTGTTCTTGTTATCGGTGACTGCTTTTATCAAGAGTGCCACTCCTCCTGGAGCATAGGCTTCGTAGGCAACCTCGTAGTACTGCTCACCCTCGAGTTCCCCGGTTCCCTTCTTTATAGCCCTCTCTATGTTTTCTTTGGGCATGTTAGCTGCTTTTGCCCTTTCGATAGCCGCCCTCAGGCGAGGGTTCTTATCGGGATCTCCTCCTCCTTCACGAGCAGCTACTATGAGCTCCCTTATGATCTTGGTGAAGATCTTGGATCTCTTCGCATCCTGGGCCATCTTTCTGTGCTTTATATTCGCCCACTTGTTGTGACCAGACACACTTTCCACCTCCTATGAATACCTTATGACCATTATGGTCGTGTCATCATGCTGAGGAGCACCTCTTGAAAATTCGAAGACCGCTTCCTTTATCTTAAGCATCGCTTTCTCGGCGTCGTCAGTATCCAAATTTCTCAGGACTTCTTCTAACCTTTCAAAGCCGAACTCTTCTTCCTCGGTATTCCTGGCCTCTGGAACCCCATCGGTATAAGCCACGACGAAGGATCCCACAGGTACGTCAACGACTTTATCCTCGTAGTCGAAATCCGGTAGTATTCCCAGAGGTACCCCATCCGCCTCGACACTAGATATCTCCCCATCTTTGACTATGTAAACGGGATCATGGCCAGCGTTCACCAGTGTGAGCTTTCCCGTGTCGTCTATGAGCATCGCTACCATGGTTATAAACCTATCCTCAGATAGATCTTCACACAACATGTTGTTGAGCTCGTATATCAGCCTTCTCAGATCTTTTATCGTCTTGCTCATAGATCTCAACGCGGACCTAGCAGAGCTCATGAGAAGAGCTGCTGGAACACCTTTACCAGAAACGTCGGCGACTATCGCGAGTATTCCACCTGCGTACGGGAATGAATCGTAGTAATCCCCTCCAACGTGAATCGCTGGAACACTCGAGGCTGAAACAACTATCCTTTCAGTTCTTGGAAGCTTCTTTGGAAAGAGTCCCATCTGTATGTTCTTCGCTATCTCGAGTTGCTCTTTCATCCTCTGTCGCTCGATCTCATCCTTCATGAACGCGACTCTCTCAAGCGCAGAAGCTATCTGCTGGGACACGGACTCGATCATCTTTCTATCCGCCGCTGTGAATATCCCTTCCGATTTTTCAACGAGTGCTATGTAACCCCAGTAAGAACTCGGGCTCTTGACCGGAACCACTAGAAGATTCATCTTTCCAAATTCGCTTTCCTTGAGGGAATCAACCAGTATTACCGAATCTATCTCTCCCTTAGAATCGAGCTTTTCGACAACGGATTTTAAAACTTCGGTATCGCCGTCCATGTAATCTATTTTCTCATCGGGCGTGTTCAACTTGACGACGACTCCTTTAAAAGGTATGGCGTTTCTCAAGACACCCAGTATCTGCTTCACCCTGTCCAGAGTTTTGTACGGGAATTCGAATTCCCCGAGTATTTTGTTAACCTCAAAGAGCGTGGCCAATTCTTCATAGGTTCTCGTAAGCTCCTCGAGATGTGCTTCCATCATCATAGAATATTCCTCGAGTTGCTCAGAGTATTCTTTTATCTCCTTCTCTATGATACGAAGGCACTCCTCCATTTTATCCATAAGCTCACTGTCGCTCACGTCCTTGAGATCTCTTCCAGCTATCGAGCACACCCGTTCAAGGAGCTTTCTGAGCTCCTCAGGCATCTCCTATCACCTTCTTGACTTCTTGAATGAGCTGAACAGGACTGAATGGCTTGGTCATGACCATCGTAGCACCGAGGGACATCGCCGTTTGCTCATCCTCTTCACCACCCTTTGCGGTGAGAACTATCACGGGAATGTCTTTCCACTCGTCGTTTTCCTTGAGATTCTTCAGAACCGTGAATCCATCCATCTTCGGCATCATTATGTCTAAAAGCATGAGGTTTGGCTTCACACCTTCGCTCAATTTCTGCAGAGCTTCCTCACCATTCGTCGCTTCGACGACA
>JALVXE010000055.1:0-4658 GCA_027038385.1 Thermotogaceae bacterium | reverse complement strand
TTTCAAAACAGGTACAAATACCCCATCTTCCACCTTGACAAGCCTGACAAGCTCCCAAGGCGAGAAGATCCTCTCTTTTTTTAAAGTATACTTCAGAACATAGTATCTTTTCAAATCTTCAACGTGGAAATCCTCAGCAAGCTCGGAGAGCATATACTCTTTTCCAGCTTTTCCTTTTCTTATCAACGAAGATCCCGACAGTCTTGATATATCCACGCTTGATTTTTCAAGAAAGATTTCGTAAGAGTAGGAATCCACAAGAGCGTTTATATCAGCGTCAGATATCCAGTACTTCACGGGTTCCAAGCCCTTTACAGAGGTGTTTTTCAAGCGATGAAACGTTTGTTCATCCCAAAAGAGCACTTTCAAGGAGATGTACAGAGCTCTGTTTACCACACCCACGGGAGAAGAATCGAGAAAGGACATTATGGGATGAGGATGATAACCTTTCGTGAAAACCAGTGGAACCTTCGCTCTTCTGAGATTTCTCTCCACAGCCCTTACCGTGTCCCTAGAGGATATGAACCTTACCATACCGTATTTCGAATACAAGAGGATCACGTTCATAACTTCGATATTACTCTCAAAGCCTCCTTTATTATCTCCTCAATACTCATTCCGGGTCTCGCAACGCTTTTTATAGCCTTCATAGCTTTGCTGGAGGAATATCCGAGCGCTATCAGAGCTTCGAGTGCATCGGAAAACCCTACCATCTCTTTTACGTCAAAATCTTCAAACTCCTTTTTAAGCTCAACGATAATCCTCTCAGCCGTTTTTTTACCGATACCCGGCAATTTGGATAAAGACGCATGATCGCCAGATTTTATCATAGATATGAGCATTTCCAAATCGGAAGAGGATAACATCTTCAGCGCTGTTTTCGGTCCTATCTTTGAAACCCTCATCAACTTTTCGAAGACTCTTCGCTCTTTGTCATCTAAAAATCCGTATATCCTCGGCTCTTCTCCAAAAACGGTTGTGGTTAACAAAGAAACTTCGTCATCGAGTTTGAGATCTTCCAAAACCCTCTTCGTGCAGAAAACCTCCACTCCGAAACCACACACGTTTACTACGATGCTCTCATCGTTGATTTCGATAACCTTTCCGTGTATTCTTCTTATCACCCTTTCCACCTCGGTTGGAATTGTACTACAATCACCGTCGGAGGTGATCGTGATGAAATTGAGCCTTGCGAGGAAGCCCACTCCCGTCGAGAAGCACATGTTTAAAGGGAAAGAAATATGGATAAAGAGAGATGACATGACGGATTTCATCGCGAGCGGAAACAAGATAAGAAAATTAGAGTATTTGCTTGGCGATGCTTTGGAAAAGAAATCCGACGTGGTCATAACCTGCGGTGCTCTTCAATCGAACCACGCCAGGGCCACGAATTATCTCTCAAAGAGATTGGGAATGGATGTCGTCTTGTACCTGAAAGATTGGTATCCTGGAAAAGATAGTGGAAATTTCCTCCTGAACAAGCTCATGGGAGCGGAGATAAACATAATAACCCCGGAGGAATACGAGAAAGTTGATGAAATAATGAAAGAGAAGGCAAGAGAGCTTGAAAAGGAGGGGAAAAGAGCTTACGTGATACCAGAAGGTGGATCGAACTACATAGGGTCGAAGGGTTATGAAGATGCGATCTTTGAGATGAGCAGACAAGTGGATTTGGAAGATTTCGACGCGATATACGTGGCTACGAGCAGTGCTGGTACATATGCTGGAATTCTCAGCGGGGTGAAGAAGTTGAATCTGAAGATAGAGGTTAGAGGAGTCGTTGTTCATAAAAAGCCGACAGAAGTGGTCAGAGAGAAGATCGAGGGGATATTGTATCAACTTGGTGTGGAAGACCACTCAGGTATAAACCTGATAAGAGGGTTCGAGGGGAAGGACTATGCTTATCCATCTGAGGAAGATTTAAAAGTGATAAAATATGTTGCAAGTGAGAGTGGTGTGTTCCTCGACCCAGTCTACACAGCCAAAGCATTCAGGGGGATGCTAGAAACCATGGGAGATCAAGAAAGGGTTGTGTTTATTCACACCGGAGGAACATTTGGGCTCTTCGCTCAAATAGAAGCCTTGGAGGGGATCATATGAAAAACACTCTTCTTTACACGCTCATACTCGTCGTCGTGGTCATGCTGGTTGTGGATGTGGTTGTGATGTTCATGAGTAAAAGGCCCTACGAAGTGGTTCACTATGAAGCAGTGTACGAGTACGGATTTACCGATGAAGGAACATTCACTACCACGACGAGGGTCGTGTTCAGAAAGGAAAAGTACTTAGATAGATACGTCGAGACTCTAAAAAAAGGAGCCACCGATGTGATAGACAAATATTTCAACGATCTCGGAGAGAAGCTCAAGAGGAATCTGAAAGTTCTCTCCTACAACTACAGCACGAAAAAGATCGATCCTTTGACACTAGAGATAAACGAGGTTTTGCACCTCAAGGGAGCCGTTTTGATAAAGCACGAAGGGGGAAAATCCGTGTACGAGGCATCACTTGGAGATGTGAAGATAAACGCGGTGGGAGATTCAACGGTTGAGGTTATCCTTCCAAAGAACGCGAAGATAATCTCAGTTGATCCAAAAGAATCTGAAAGAGTTTCCAAAAACAACGGTATCGTCCTCGTCTGGAAGAACGGCTCTTTGAAAACATTCCCCAAGGTGGTGTACGAAAAGGTTGAATGATGTCGAGGAGTTTCTAAAGCTCATCAGATCATCGAAAAGGGCGTATGTTTTCACGGGCGCTGGAATATCCACACCGAGTGGCATACCGGATTTTCGTGGGAGGAGCGGATTGTACAACAAGATTCCAAAAGATATATTCGATATAGACAAGTTCTACGAAAACCCCGAGAGGTACTACAAGGTACACAGAGAGAGGATATCCCTGATGAGAAACGCAAGACCCAACGTAGCACACGTGGTGATCGCAAAGATGGAGGAGCTTGGGCTAATAGATTGCGTTATAACTCAAAACATAGACGGGCTTCACAAAAAAGCGGGATCTAAGTGTATAATAAGACTCCACGGAACGCTTGACAGGTACGTGTGCACGAAATGCGGAGAGAGATACAGCTATGACATGGTTGAGAAAGTAATATGGAAAGATGAAACAGTACCACGGTGTATAAAGTGCGGTGAAATCTTGAAGCCCGATGTCGTATTCTTTGGGGAGCCCTTACCGGAAATGGAACTCTTGAAAGCTTACAAAACAGCCGAAGAATCGGATCTCGCTATCGTCGTCGGATCGTCGCTGGTTGTCTATCCGGCAGCTATGGTACCACACCTTACAGTTGAAAACGGCGGAAAGCTAGTGATAATAAACCTGGGAGAGACAGGGCTTGACAGCATCGCGTACAGAAAATACGAGGTGGATATAGAGGAGTTCTTTAAAGGTGTTGCTGAGGAGCTGGGGGTGAAATGATGGACCTGACTAGTTTACTTGTGGTGATGGCGACTGTTGGAACGCTCGCGTTCAGCTGGGCGAATTTTCTGATGAGCAGGAGAAAAGTGGAAGACGAAGAATTTGAAAGGATGGAACAAAGGATATTGGAACTCATGGGAAGGTTCAAGCACGTGTCTTCAATGAGAATTGAAATGCTCGATAAGAAGATAAACGAGATAAAGAGGGTTATGAGGGAAGCCAACGACATCTACTCATCACTCGTGGTGAAGATGACAGACCTGATGAAACTAAAAGAAGAGGTGTTCGTTGAGGAGAAGCAAGAGGAGGTCATCCCCAGCCCAGAGGATTTGAAATCTCAGGAAGAAGAGAAAGATGAATCTCTTGAGAGTGACGATGTTGGAATAGAGAAGAGAATCGTCTCGATGTACGACGAAGGTTTGAGCGACATAGAGATAGCAAGAAAACTCGGAATAGGTGTTGGAGAAGTGCGGTTGATGATATCTCTCTTCAGAAAGCGAGAATTCTAAAGGCCTTTCATTGCTTTTTCCTCAAAATCTGGGGGTGAAATGATGTCGAAAGTTGCAGAGAAGGTTGACAGACTTGAGAGGATGATGGAGCATCTGGCGTTTCTAAATCAAGAAACTCAAATAAGTCTTCAAAAGCTTTCAAAAGAAATTCAAGAGTTCAAGGAATGGTCAAAGCAAAATATAGCTGAGATCAGAAAAGAATCTGAGAGGTTCCGCAAGGAAATGGAGGAGTTCAAAGAATGGACCAAGCAGAACATTGCAGAGATCAGGAAGGAGTCCGAAAGATTCCACAATGAGATGGAAGAGTTCAAAGAATGGTCAAAACAAAACATCGCGGAGATAAGAGAAAACTCCAAGAAGTTCGAAGAGTGGTCAAAACAAAACATCAGAGATCTCAACAAAAAGTGGGGAGAACTCGCCAACAAACTCGGCACCGTCGTAGAGGACATAATCGCTCCAGCTTTGATAGAAGCTTCCAAAAAATACTTTGGTTGCGACAAAGAGCCAGACGATTTTATGGTTAGAAGAAGAAAGAAGAACGTCAAAGACAAATCGAAGGTTAGGGAGTTCGATCTGATAATCGTTTGTGGTGATAACGTTATTATAAACGAAACGAAAACCACTCCAAAACCCGAATACGTTGAGGGGTTCTACAATTTCATAAGGAGTGAGGAGATCTTCGAATACTTCCCAGAGTATAAGGGTAGAAACATC
>JALVXE010000054.1 GCA_027038385.1 Thermotogaceae bacterium | reverse complement strand
TCTTTGGTTTTTGAGTTCTTCTCTTATGTATCTTACGAGGTCAAGGCCCGCAGATTTGTCCTCCATCACCACGTCTATTATCGCAACTGCGATATCCGGGCGTTCTTTGAGTATCTCCATGGCTTCCTTCTTCGAATAGGCAGAGATTATCTCAAGCCCTTTCCCATCCAATCGAATATCTTTAAGGATTATCTTCGTTATCCTATGTACATCCTCCTCGTCATCAACTATCAGCACCTTCCAATTACTCTCAGGTTTTTTCTTATCTTCCTTGCTCTTTTTCAAGAACTTCAAATATTTCTCCAATTCTTTCCCCTCCCACTCAAAGAACCTTAGGTATCATTATCACAAAACGCGTTCCGTGTCCAGGTTCACTTTCGAGCACCAGATCACCTCCCAGCTTATCGGTGACGAGTGAGTAAACTATCGCCAAACCGAGCCCTGTTCCCCCTTTTCCTATCTTGGTGGAATAGAAAGGTTCAAAGGCTCTTCTCTTCGTTTCCTCATCCATCCCTTTTCCATCATCCCTGTAGTCTATCTCTACGTACGAACCGGCATCTCTGACATTTATCCATATGTTCCCTTGGATCTCTCCGTTTTCGAACGCGTGCATTATGGAATTCTCTATGAGGTTAGTTATCACTTGAGAGATCGCACTCGGGAAGGATTTTATCTCGATGTCTTCGGAGCAATCCACATGTACGTTGACCTTTGTCTTTCTGATCTTCGGGTTGAGCGCGGTTATTATGTCATCTAGGAGCTCTTTCAAATTGAATTTCATGGGTTTTCCCTCTGATTCGTACATCGCCATCGTCTTGAGGCTTCTGACAAGATCTGCTATCTTTTTGACGTTTTTTTCTATGAGATCGGAAAGATCCTCGGAATTCTTGAGAAATTCCTTGAAGAACTCCTCCGTAAGTTCTTCTCTCTCGTAAGATTCCTTCAATCTCTCTATGTACTTTTTCAATTCGGATATGGATGTGTAGATTATCCCGGCAGGAGTGTTTATATCGTGTGATATATTCGCGACGATCCTTCCAATCGATGCCATCTTCTCAGATTGGACCAACTGATCATGCGTCATCTCAAGATCCTCTATGGTGTTTTCAAGCTCCTCAACGGTTGCGTTTAACTCTTCGTTCGTTTTCTCAAGCTCCTTTTTCGTGTCTACGAGCTTCATGTTCGAAAGTAGGAGCATGTAAACCATGAGAGCTAGCAGGAAAGCGTAAGAGTAAAAGTAGAAATATTTGTGGAGGACGTAGAACCTCACAAAACCTATCTTGTGAACTTTTCCAAGACTCTCATAATACAGATTCAGAGCTGGAAAATTCTTCTCATCGTATCTTTTGATCGTGAAAAGCCCGAGCCTTATCATGATTCTCTCGTAGTCGCTCAAGTTCTCTCTTCTCACGTCGCAAAACTTTTCTACCTTCTCTATACCGCCTTCTCCAAACACTTGGTAGACTTCCACTCTAATTATGGAACCTGAACTCAGCATCAAATTCGCCAACTTCACGGTTTCATCGTAGTTCAGTTGCCAAACGTGTAGTTTGAGAAACTCCGCGTACCCAGCCAATACGCTCTTCTCCTTTTCCTCGTTGAGAAGAATGTAGAAAACCACAGACAGTGCGTAAGTTCCAAATATGAACAGTCCGATCCAAAAGGCTTTCGATCTTCTCATGATGAAAATTATAACATCAAATCATGCCGATCTTTCCCAATACGAAACCAACTGCGGCGAACATCAATATGGTGAAAAACGGATTCATACCGAGGAAAACCAACACAAAACTCACCCCTGCAAGGGCCACCACGAGCTTTTTAGGAGCATCTATCACGCTGTACAAGGAGTAAGCCGCCATGAATAGAAGACCTATTATGGCTGCTTTCATTCCAGTGAGCACCCACGCAGCTTCCTTGGTCTTCAGAACCTCCTTCATTCCCATGGCTATGAAGAGTATAACGAAGAAAGCGGGAATGACCGCTCCGGAAGTCGCCAAAAGTGCTCCAAAGAACCCGGAAATCCTGTATCCAACGAAGGTTGCAACGTTGACAGCTATCGGTCCTGGAGTGGACGACGCTATCGCGACGAGATCCCAAAATTCTCCTTTTGACAGCCAGCCTCTACCGACAACCTCACTCTCTATGAGCGGCAACATCCCGTATCCTCCACCAAATCCTATGGCCCCGATCTTCAGAAACACCAGAAAGAGCATCAGGAGTTTCATCTTTTCACCCTCTCCAAATATTCCACGAGGTTAGCGATATCAGCTGGATTTATTCCAGGAATCCTCATAGCTCTTCCAACAGATTCTGGTTTTATCCTTGAAAGCTTTTCGCGAGCTTCAGTGGCGAGATTTGGCACCTTCGAGTAGTCCAAATCCTGCGGTATTCTTATCGATTCGTATCTCTCAAAGATCTTTATGTCATCCATCATCTTTCTTATGTATCCCTCGTACTTTATCTCTATGTCCACTTCTTCGGCTATCTCTCTTCTACATATAGGATCTGGGTCGAAACCCTTCAAAGCTTCGTATGGGACCTGGGGCCTCTTTAAAAGCTTGTACATGCTCGTTCCCTCTTTTATTGGAGAAGTTCCAAGACGTACCAAAACGTCGTTGAGCCTATCTGATGGCTTGATCTTTACGCTCTTGAGCCGTTCTATGTGATCCTTTATCTCTCTCTGATCCTTGAGCACTCTTTCATAGAACCACTTCGGTACCAGTGAAACCTCGTATCCATACTTTGCCAACCTGAAGTGAGCGTTATCGTGCCTGAGGATGAGCCTGTACTCTGCTCTCGATGTTAAAAGTCTGTAGGGCTCATCCACACCTTTGGTGACAAGATCGTCTATCATAACTCCTATGTAAGATTCGGATCTCTTTAAGATCAGTGGCTTTTCTCCTCTCAGCTTCAAAGCGGCGTTTATTCCCGCTATGAGTCCTTGTCCAGCAGCTTCCTCATAACCGCTCGTTCCGTTTATCTGACCTGCGAAATAGAGCCCTTCAACCAGCTTTGATTCAAGAGTCGGATAGAGCTGGGTGGGATCTATATAGTCATACTCTATAGCATAAGCCGGCCTTGTTATAACCGCATTTTCTAGTCCTTGAATACTCCTGACCATCATTATCTGAGCCTCAAAAGGAAGTGAGGTAGAAACGCCGTTTAGATAATATTCATCTGTCCCTCTTCCCTCAGGTTCAACGAACACCTGGTGCGAATCCTTATCAGGAAACTTCACGACTTTGTCTTCTATTGAAGGGCAGTATCTAGGGCCTATTCCCTCTATCAGCTTGACAGATCCGTAAAGCGGAGAAAAATCGAGAAACATTCTTATTATCTCATGAGTCTTTTTGTTAGTCCGCGTGAGCCAGCATGGGTAGTCTTTTTCTAAAATTCTTGGCTCGTCAACATAAG
>JALVXE010000053.1 GCA_027038385.1 Thermotogaceae bacterium | reverse complement strand
CGAGATATGTCCATACTGTGGCGCTCCGAAGATGCCACACAGGGTTTGCCTGAACTGCGGGTACTACAAGGGAAGGCAGGTCTTCGAAGTAGCGGAGTGATAGTATGAAACCAAGAATAGGATTGGACATAATGGGCGGCGACAGGGCGCCTTCTGAGATCGTTGAAGGCGCCCTTTTAGCGTTGAAAGAACTTGAAATCGATCTGGTAGCATTTGGAGATGAGAAGGTCGTAAGGGAAAAGTTGAAAGGCGTAGAAATCGTCAGCTCAAGTGACGATCTGAAGATGGATTCGAAGCCGCTGGAGGTTCTCAGAAAGAAGAATTCTTCGATGCACCTTGGATTGAAATACCTTAAAGATGGAAAGGTTGACGCGTTCGTAAGTGCGGGTGGAACTGGCCCGTTGTTTTTAGGAGCCACGTCGATCGTTGGAAAGATCGAGGGGATAGACAGACCTGCCCTTGCTGTCCCTGTTCCATCGATAAGTGGCTTTACCATTCTCATAGACAACGGGGCAAATGTCACCGTCAGGCCAGAACATCTCCTTGACTTCGCGATCATGGGGATAGCCTACGCAAAGATCCTAGGACGAAAGGATCCAAAAGTAGGCCTTTTGAACGTTGGAGAGGAGGATATGAAGGGTACGGACGTCGTGAAGGAGGCTTACAAATTACTCAAGGAAAGACTCGGTGATTCGTTCTATGGGAACGTCGAGGGGAGGGATATAAACACCGGAGTAGTCGACGTCGTTGTAACGGACGGCTTTACGGGAAACGTCGCTATGAAAACGATGGAAGGTGTTGGAAAGCTGGTTTCAGCCGCTCTAAAGCAATCGGTCAAGGAGTCGGGATTTCTATCCATGATAGGAGCCGCCATGATGAAGAAGGCTTTCGAGAATTTCAAAAAACTCCTGGATGCCAGAGAATATGGAGGAGCGTTCATATTAGGAGTGAACGGGATCGTGGTGAAAGCACACGGAAACTCCGACAGGTTGGCGATAAAGAACGCCATAAGAGTTGCGGCCAAGGGTGTGAATATGAAACTGCTGGATCTCATAAGGGGTGAAATAAGATGAAGCGGGTGATCGTAGCAGGAAAGTTCAACGTGGACATATTCTACTACTTGAACAGCATAGAGATAAATTCAAATAACCTTGCTGAGAGTTCCATCGTGGAACTAGGTGGCAAAGCATCGAATGTCGCTGTAGCATTGAGAAAACTCGGAGTGGATGTCGTCATAACTGGATGCGTTGGGAACGATTTCTTCGGGAAGTTCATAAAGGAAAAGCTGGAGAAGTTCGATGTTGACACGTCACATCTGAAATCTTGCGATGGTGGGAGTGGCAGAACGGCTATAATCGTGACAAAGGACGGACAAAATACCATGTTCAACTACCCGGGGGTGAACGAAAAGTTTTCACCAGAGATGATAGACTGGACTTTAGTAGAAGAAGGGGATGCACTCTTCATACAGTTTGGAATACCGGCTGACACCATCTTCGAGCTGTCTTCGATGGCCAAGAGGGCCGGAATGATGGTTTACGTGGATCCATCCTATCCGTCTGAGATTCCGTGGGATGCTTTTTACTATTTCGATTACATGTCCCCAAACGAAAGGGAAATTTTCCAGATAACTGGAAAGAAGGATATCGGAAAGGCCGTGAAGCACCTGCTGAAAAAGGGAGTTGAGAGTGTCATAGTCAAGATGGGTGAGAAAGGATCGAAGATATTCCTTGAGAAAAAAACTATCGACATACCAGCGTTTGAAACAAATGTTGTGGACACAACTGGAGCGGGGGATTCCTTCAACGCAGCGTTCATATACGGAAGGTTAAGGGGAATGGATGATGAAGAAAGCGCCAAGCTGGCGTCCATAGCCGCCTCGATAACGGTCTCCAGAAGGGGAACGACTTCTTCTTTCCCAAGTCTTGATGAGATTCGATCTGAAGCCGAGAAGAGGGACTTGAAAATAAGATTGTAGACCACATCGTATCTTTGTTGTAATATACCCCAGGATCAAAGAGTGTCGGGAGGGATGGACAGTGAAAAGAACTTACCAGCCTTCGAGAAGGAAGAGAAAGAGAACACACGGGTTCTTGGCGAGGAGCAGAAGCAAGTCAGGGAGAAAGATCCTGAAGAACAGAAGGAGAAAGGGCAGGTGGAGACTTGCCGTCTGACTCGCAAAGAGCGCCTGAGGCTCAAGAGAGATTTCAAAAGAGTTTTCACCGAAGGAGAGTCGGTTGCGAACGCTTATATGAGACTCGTTTACACGGAAAATCGGCTCGATCATCCAAGAATAGCGGTGATAGTGAGAAAGAAAATAGGAAAGTCTGTATTTAGGAATAGACTCAGAAGGTTGGTCAAAGAGTTCTACAGGCTGAACAAAGAGGTTTTCCCAAATTATGACATAGTGGTTGTGTTCAGGGAGAAGTCTAAAGAATTGAAAAGCGCGAAGCTCAATGACGTTGGGAAGATTTTGATGGATCTTCTGGAGAAGATGAAATGAAGAAAATAATAATCCTTTTGATAAGATTCTATCAAAAGTTCATATCCCCTCTGTTTCCACCCTCGTGCAGGTTCTATCCAACCTGCTCGAATTATACTCTTGAAGCTGTAGAGAAGTTCGGAGTTATCAAAGGTCTCTACTTGGGCTTCAGGCGCGTTCTTCGTTGTAACCCCATGAACGAAGGCGGATACGACCCAGTTCCGGAGGAATTCCATTTCTTCGTCGTGAGGAGGGATAGACGTTGAGAAAACTGATACCAGTTTTGATTTTGACAGCGGTTGTGGCGTTCTCAATGGACTACAGTCTTCAGAACAACCTGATAACCGTAGAGGGAAAATTCATAAAGTACGAATTTTCCACGGACGGGCATATGGAAAACGTTTACCACTTGGGGAGACTCATATACTCGTACGATTCTGATGGATTCGACACCCCTTCCACTCCGACGAATTACAAGCTTTGGAAATCCGGAAACGATGTCTACCTTCAGTTCATATACACCGATTACACGAAGACCTTCCATTTCATAGACGGTCCATATTATGAATTCACGGTTAAGCTCAGCAAGAAGGTTGAAATGAATCTCCCGAGAGTTTGGTATCCGAGCAATGACAGGTACGAAGGCAACATATTCGTGTCGTTTTCTCCGAAAAAGTACGTTTCCATAGTGAAATTCGATGGAGAAATGAAGGAACCCGGGATTGCCATAACCGATAACGTCAAAGTTTTCCTTGGACCTGGTAAGAAAGAGCTGATAAAGGGGGCTTTCCCAAAAGACTATGGAAAGATAATGAAACTTTTAAAGGACATGTACGGGGCATACGACGCCATATTCTATGGTTTCGTCTGGTTCTTCGAATATCTGTACAAAATAACCGGAAACTTCGGATGGGCGATAATACTATTCACGTTCATAATAAGGCTCATGTTGTATCCCCTCTACCACGCCCAGACGAAATCGATGATAAACATGAGAAAAATACAGAAGGACGTTGAGTACATAAGAAGGAGATACAAGGATCCTCAAAGGCAGCAGGAAGAATTGATGAAACTCTACAGGGAAAAAGGCGTTAACCCCATGGGTGGATGTCTTATGATGCTGATACAGCTTCCCATATTCTTCATACTCTGGGGAGTTCTGAAGCACTTTCAGGAGGAGTTTGCCTATGGAAAGGGATTTCTCATCTGGAAAGATCTGTCAGCTGGCGGGTTCAAGGAAAACATAGTCTTAATACTCATAACCGTGACCGCAAGCTTTTACTCGACACTCATAACTAGCCAAGATGTGAGAAGTGCATGGCAAGGGATAATGATGTCTCTCATATTTCCGTTCCTTTTCATATCCCTACCTTCCGGATTGTTTCTGTACTATGCAACGAACACGCTGATACAACTCGTCATAACCTACTACATATACAAGAAGTACAAGATGAAGGGCTTAACAGTTAGAGAACTTCTGGGACTCTCCAAGAAGGCCTGAGGAGGTGAATTGATGAAAAGCGTCACGGCGACGGGAAAGACAGTAGAAGAAGCAGTGAAGAAAGTCGTCGACAAGTATTCCCTGAAAGATGATGAATACGAGGTTAAGATAATAGAAAAAGGTTCCAAAGGTTTCTTGGGAATGTTTTCAAAAGAAGCGGAGGTCGAGGTTGTATTCAAGAAGAGGTATTTCGAGAGAAAACTGTCCGAGTTCTTGAACGTTATACTGGAAAAGGCCAAAGGGGTTCAGCTCGTATCTATAAGATCGGATGGTAAGACCTACTTCGTCTCAATAGACGGTCCGGAAATTGGAAAACTAATAGGAAAACACGGTAAGACTCTTGGTGCTCTTCAACATATACTTTCGATATTCTTGAACAGGTTGAGTGATGTCAAGCTGAACGTTGTGATAGATGCTGGAAATTACAGGGAACGGAGGAAAAGGCAACTCGAGACGATAGCCAAGGATGCGATAAGGGATGTCCTTAAGAACAAGGGTAAAGTGATTTTGGACCCGATGTTCCCATTTGAAAGAAGAATAATCCACGAGATAGTCAAGAAATACAGAGGGGTTACGAGTTATTCCATAGGTGTAGAGCCCTACAGAAGAGTGGTAATAGAATACTCAAAAACGAAAAGGGGTGTGAGAAAATGAGTGAAAAGGTTTCGATAAGGAAGGCCTCGAAAGAAGAGCTGGAGAAGATAGGAGTGTTCAACTGGCCAATCTGGGAAAAGGGTGTGAGTGAATTCGACTGGTACTACGACGAGCCCGAGACTTTTTATGTGATAGAGGGAGAAGTGGAAGTCGACATCGAAGGAGATGGAACAGTCCGTTTCGGTGCTGGTGATCTCGTGACGTTCGAATCGGGAACGAAATGCAAGTGGAAAGTTTTAAAGCCCATCAGAAAACACTATCACTTTGGAAGGATCTAGATCTCCTTTCCTATAGCGGGGCTCATATGGGATAAAACCTTTCTCAAGTAACCTTCAAGAAGAGGATTCTTTCCTATCTTCTGTGTGGCCTTTTTGACAGTGGATGACACCACAGATGGGGACCTGTTGAATATCTCCGCTATAGAATTCGTGGAAAGCTTAAGATACTTCTTTGCAAAGTACATCCCTATCTGTCGCGCGAGGATCGCAGAGGTCCTCTTACTTTTTCCCTTGATCTCCGATGGAGATACATCGAATATCAAAGAGAGAGTTGCCAGAAGCTTCTCGGACGGATCCATTTTTTTTGTATTATCCTTCAGGAGGTTTCCGACGATCCCTATGGCTTCGTAAAGATCGAGGGTTTTGTTCTCTATCTCCTGGTAGGCTATCAACTTTATTATCGCCCCTCTAAGCTCCCTCAGGGAACCATCGACGTTCTCTGCAAGGAAATCGAGTATTTCTTCTTTCAGCTTTCCTCCTTCAGATTTCGCTATCTTGCGTGCTATCTTTTTCCTAGTCTCCACATCAGGGACTTCCATTTCAGTGACTATTCCCATCTTGAATCTTGATATGAGCCTGTCCTGGAAATCCTGAAGTTTATCTGGGGACCTGTCGGAGCAAAACACCATCTGCTTTTTCCTATCCATGAGCTCGTTGAACGTGTTGAAAAGTTCGAACTGCACGCCGTTTTTACCCATGAGAAACTGTACATCGTCCATCAACAGTAGATCGACGCTCCTATACTTCTTTTTGAATTCTTGTATTCTGTTCTCTCTCAGGGCATTTATCATCTCGTTCATGAATCGCTCGCTCGTAACGTAGACGATCTTCAAATTCGGGTTCTTCGAATAGGCTTCGTTTCCTATCGCGTGAAGTATGTGTGTCTTTCCAACTCCCACTCCTCCATGCACGAAAAGTGGAGAGAATCTTCCAAGCTCTTTGGTAACCTTCTTTGCGAACTTGTAAACCTGCTCGTTTCCCTTTCCAACAACGAAATTGGAGAAGTTCATGTTTGGATTCAAGTTGGTGTCTTCTGGAGGGGTAATCTTCGGAGCGATCTCTTCGACAGGTTGATCGACCTCAGAGTACTCTATCCTGAAAGAAAGTCTCTTACCAACCACATCTTTTATAGCGTTCTCTATAACTTTTCTGTACTTTTTCTCCAGCCAGTCCTTTATGAAGAGGTTCGATACAACAAAAACTGCCTCCTTTTCTGAGACATCCTTAACGTAAAACGATGAGAACCATTTCTTCCAAACCCTGGTATCAACTCTATTCTTTATGGCCTCTAAAATCCGATCTTCCACAGTTTTTCCCCCATAAGGAAACGTCTTGGTGGGATCCGAATTCTCATTCTACCACCAAGGATAGATATGCGTTGTTAAAGAATTTTGAAGAGATTACACAGGGAATCTGAAGCACATTTCATATTGTTTGAAAAATCCTCTGAATCCCACCTTGATCGCTTCACTGTAGAGAGGGTCGTCCTCTGGAACAGAAGATATGGTTATGATCGACTTGGAAGTCTCTGAGAATATCTTCTTAACGGAGGACGCAATCATGACCTGAAAGTAATCGGGATCCCTTACAGGTGAGACATCCACTATAAAAGAGCTGTCGTCAGTTTCTCCCCAAACCAGATATCCCTCTTCATTACCCACAACTATCCTGTCCATGTTGTATCTGCTTTCGGAGAGGTTCAAAGTCATGGGGTCTCTCTGCCAATTGGGTTTCCTCGGTATATTCGCGAGTGCGGTCATCGATGCCCAGTACACCCAGTTGTGCTCGGTTTTGAAGAATTTCCCCTCACCCTGTCCTACAAAATCTTCCGGTCTTATCGCCAAAGTGTACAGACTCCTGACCTGCCTGAAACCATTTTTCTCATAGAACCTAACCGCTCTTACATCGTTAGCTGCCACTTCCAGCACTATTCTCTCTACTCCTCTCCATTCCAAATGACTTATCGCGTACTGGAGAATCTTCTGAGCAAGTCCGGTCCCTCTCTTTTCCTTAACAACTCCCATGGCATCTACTCTTCCAAAGTTCTTCCTGATGCCAGTCACTATGAATCCAACGGGGTTACCCTTGTCCAGGAATACAAATGAATCTTCAAAACTCAATGAATTTTCCTTGGCATCCAACTTGAAGTTCAAGACGTCCCAATTTATGGGGATTGCGTAATCTGAAAATATCTTGTTAACTAGACTGATGAAATCAGCAAGTGGATATTCACTGAGGGGTATAACCTTCTCCAAGATCATCACCTCACAGACTGATATCGAGTCCTCCCTGCTTTTTCTTCGAAGATACTTCGACGGTATTTCCCGCCCTTTTCATGACTTCCCTCCAGGTTTCCAGAAGGTCTTCCAAAAAGCTCCTAACTTCTCTCAAAATCCCCACATCTTTTTTGACATTTCCTTCAATAAGCCTTTGAAAGAGATAATTGTAAATGGCTCTCAAATTTTGAGCTATCTGTCCGCCTCTTTCAAGATCAAGAGAAAGGTTCAACTCCACGACTATATCCTGAGCCCTTTTTATTTTCTCGTTTGCCTCAACGTATTTCTTCTCTTCTATGAATTTTTCTGCCTCCTTCAAGACGTCTATGGCTTTCATGTAAAGGAGCTCTATGAGCTTCGCAGGACTCGCCGTTTTTACCATGTTCTCTATGTACGCATTTTGCCACCTCTGCTGCAATCCTATCACCCCTCAGCTAGTTCTGGATTTGAGAATCTCCAAGACCTTGGAAAAGTATTCCTTGTAGTAGTTGAGGACAGTTGGAAGTTGTTGCTCTATTATATCGGACAAATCTATTATGTCGCTTCTCTCGAGCCCCCCTACAAAATTCTTCAGTATCCCCACGACTTCATCCTCTCTGTCCTTCATTCCAACATCACTCGGTGTTATTTTGGAAACCTTTATCGTGTTTTCCCTTAGGTTTTCAACAGCAGTTAATCCATCTGTCAAATCTTTTATGGCTTTGTACCCTTCACGGGAGTTGACTATCATATTTTCGGAAACCTTTGGAAGGAGACTTATCACGTTGTCCACATATCTTACAACCTCCTCAAGAGTGTCCACAAGAAATTCCTTGATGTTCTTAAATTCCACCTCTATGGTGAGCCCATCCTCGTCTATGGTTGCATCAAGCAGGTTGTCCATCTTCGACAGTGGTATTTCATTTCCATTGACAACGAGTTTGGAAAGAACCTTATCATTGTATTCCTTCTTCAGTTCTTCAACCAATTCTCCAAAGTTGCTGTAACTCTTGGCGTCTACCTCCCGTTCCTCTCCGTTGATTATCAACTTGACCATCATGATCCCTCCTCTAGAACCCTCTTGGCCCTCACTATAGCAGCAATCGTTTTGGAGTCAACTATCTCGCCGTTCAAACACATGTCGTAAACCCTATCAAAATCCATCTCCACAACTTCTAAGAATTCATCGTCATCTGGCCTTTCCTTCATATCAGAAAGATCTGTCGCGAGGTACAGGTGTATCTTCTCCGTTGCAAATCCCGGTGATGTGTATATGTACCCAAGGTATTTCAAATTCTTTGGATCTTTGCCTATCTCTTCTCTGAGTTCCTTTCTCATCCTCCACTCTGGATCTTCATCGTCGGAATCCAGTTTCCCGGCTGGAACTTCCAAGAGATGCTGGGCTGCTGCATACCTGTACTGCCTGACTAGGTACACCTTATCGTTCTCATATGGTACAGCAGCTACGGCTCCCCTGTGATAGACGAGCTCCCTGTACCCCTCTCTGCCATCTGGCAAAATTATCTTATCCGTCCTGACCTCTATAACTTTTCCCTTGAAAACGACTTTGCTCTCTAAAGTCCTCTCGGTGAAATCCATCAGAGCATCCTCCCCATCATACTTCCCACTGTTGCCATAATGAGTATTGTATCGAAGACAACAGCATAGTCATCGTGTATGAATTTCAGGGTTCTTCCATCCACTCTTTCTACCCCTGGTATCATCTCCAGCGCATCGGCGAATTCGGTCTTGGCGGTCTCAACCTTTAGCTCTATCGGAGGTTCAAACCTGTATATTCTCAGATCATCCCTCTCTTTTCTCATCGCTCTGTTCGTGGCACTCCTTATATCCTGCTCCAGTTTTTTCTTGGATACGAACCTTGCCGAGTACCTCCCCAACCCTTCTTTTGTGGTGACATACACAACCCTGTCCAAGAAATCTCTCATCTCTTCTTTGAGCGCCATATCACCGACGATCATGGCTACCGGAACTCCAAGGTATCCCGCATAAGCGGCGTTTATCAGGGCCTCGTTCATCCTTATACCGTTTATCCAAACGTTGTGGAACGTGGTGTTCGAATAGGTGTGATCCATCAAGGCGTTCACAGAACCTATACCCGCGTGGTATCCGAAGAAGATCACTCTGTCATAACTTTCATCAAGCCCAGCCATCATGTACCTTTTCCTCGGGAACCCCGATATGAGCTCTATCCTCTCGTCCAAATCAGTTACGGAATAGGGTATGTTATCTCCAAGAGCGTGAGAATCCACGACAGTAATCCTATTCACATCCTCATATTCCACCATTTCTTCAAGCATCCATCTGAGCTGTTCCTCTAGTTCTCTCCTTTTGTAGTGTGGGTCACCAAAGGATACATCTTTCCACGAGTGGATCGCCGCTAGACCTTCCATGTCCACGGATATGAAAACCTTCATGCCTTTGCACCTTCCTTCTGAACGGCTTCCCTTACTTTCTCCACAACGAGAGAGAGAGGAGTACCGGGCCCGAAAACTTCAAATATCCCCATCTCCTTAAGTTTTTGAGCATCATCAGGTGGAATTATCCCGCCGACGAACACGGGAATGCCCAAACCTTCTTCTTTCATCTTCTTCATCATCTTGTCACAGATCCTCATGTGTGCCCCAGAGAGTATCGACAAGCCTATGACGTCGACGTCTTCTTGAACCGCTGTTTTTATTATCTGATCGACCGTCTGCCTCAATCCCGTGTATATTACTTCCATACCTGCATCCCTTAAAGCTCTCGCCACGACTTTAGCTCCTCTATCGTGACCATCCAAGCCGGGCTTTGCTATGAGGACCCTTATTTTCCCTTCCATATCAATCCCCCCTGAGAACTTTCTCCAGTTCTTTCATCGCGTCCTCTATTTTTTTCGGATCTTTACCACCAGCTTGGGCGAAATCTTCTCTTCCTCCTCCGCCTCCACCCAGAACCTTGGCCATCCGTCTTGCCAAATCGACCGCTTTGAATCTATCCGTCAAATCTTTAGAAACCTTCACAACGAACGAAACCTTATTCTCAGAAACGTTGAAGACAACCGCGATACCATTCTTGAGTTTTGAGAGCAAGTTGTCTGCGGTGTTTCTGAGAACATCTCCAGGGACATCCTCAAGCTTTACAACTGCATAGCTTACACCGTTTATGTCTTTTCTCACTATTCCGACACTCTTTGAAAGTTGCTTCGTCTGAAGCTCCTTTATCTTCTTCTCGTAGTCTTTTATCTGCCTCAGGAGCTTTTCCAAACGCTCAACGATTTTTCCTTTAGGTACGTCCAAAATCGATCTGATACCATCGATGATTTTTTCGTTCTCTCTTGAGTAATCCAGAGCGCCGAATCCCGTCACTGCAACAATTCTCCTAATTCCAGCAGATATCGCCTCTTCTGAAACGATCTTGAACATCCCTATCTCACCGGTGTTTGATACATGTGTTCCTCCGCACAGCTCCTCCGAGAAATCGCCCACTTTCACGACTCTAACTGTGTCTCCGTATTTCTCCTCAAAAAGAGCCATAGCACCTTCCTTCACAGCCTCATCGTAACTCTTGATTTCCGTCACCACAGGGATTGCTTCCATTATCTTTTCGTTCACCAGGTTCTCTATCTCGGCTATCTCTTCATCTGAGAGCGCTTTGTAATGTGTGAAATCAAACCTCAGTCTTTCAGGAGACACTAAAGATCCAGCCTGCCTGACGTGAGTCCCAAGAACTTTCCTAAGAGCCGCATGGAGGAGATGCGTCGCGGTGTGGTTTCTCATAGTGGATTTTCTCCTGCTCTTGTCAACGATTAACCTCACCTTGTCTCCTTCCCTCAGGCTTCCCTTTTTTATCCTCAATAAGTGAACGATTAACCCTTCAACTGGAGATCTCACGTCCATGACCTCTGCAGATCCACCGTCCCACACTATCTTTCCGGTATCCGCAACTTGACCTCCTTTTTCCGCGTAAAAAGGTGTTTTTTCAACCACAACCATTCCCTCTTCCCCTTCGGACAACCTCTCAACTTCCCTTCCATTTTTAACCAGAGCGACCACTTCTGACTCATCCTCCATCTTCTCATATCCAGTAAACTCGACCTTCACCCTCTTTAAAATTTCATCGAACACATGCTCTTTTCTCGAATATTCAACCTCTCCCAAAGCTTTTCTTGCTCTCTTTCTTTGGATTTCCATCTCTTTGCTAAACCCCTCTAAGTCGACTTCGACTCCTCTGTCCCTTGCTATCTCAAGCGTCAGATCTATCGGGAAGCCATAGGTATCGTAGAGTTTGAAAGCGTCTTTACCGTCGATTTTTCCCTTTTCAAGGAGTCTTTCAAGCATCTCCATACCCTGGTCTATTGTCCTCAAGAATCTCTCTTCTTCCGCTTTCAGAACCTCTTTTACAAGATCCTGCTTCTCAACTATCTCTGGATAAATCTTCCCCATCCTTTTGATGACAGCATCGACTATCTCGAAAAGGACTGGCCTCCTTAGTCCCAAGAGTGTTACATGTCTTTGAGCCCTTCTTATTATCCTCCTCAAAACATACCCTCTTCCCTCATTTGAAGGAAAAACTCCCTCTGATATGACGAAAGTTATCGCCCTTATGTGATCGGCTATGACTCTTATGGAGGTATCAGCCTTTTCATTTTCACCGTATTTTACGTTCAGAACTTCCTGGATTCTCTCTATTATGGGCTTGAACAGGTCCGTGTCGAAATTCGTCGGGACTTCTTGAAGAACTGCAGCCAATCTTTCAAGCCCTGCACCTGTGTCTATGTTCTTCTTCTCAAGAGGGTGATAACTTCCGTTTTCATCCATGTAGAGCTCCGTGAAAACAAGATTCCATATCTCCAAAAATTTGTCTTCATGTGTTTTTGGAGAACATCCTTTACACGACGGATCCAAAAGGTAGTGAATCTCCGAATCTGGTCCACACGGCCCGGTAGGCCCAGCAGGTCCCCAGAAATTATCTTCTTTTCCCATCCTCACGATCTTCTCTTCTGGCAATCCCACTATCTCGTTCCATATTTTGAAAGATTCATCATCCTCTTCGTATACAGTCACCCAGAGTCTATCCTCAGGTATCTCCAAGACCTCAGTTACGAACTCCCAGGCCCATTCTATCGCTTCCCTTTTGAAATAATCTCCAAAGGAGAAGTTTCCGAGCATTTCAAAAAAAGTGTGATGTCTTGGAGTCCTACCAACATTTTCTATGTCAGTCGTTCTAAGGCACTTCTGACAGGTTGTAACCCTCGTGTAGATGGGCTCGACTTTTCCCCAGAATACCGGCTTGAACGGAACCATCCCTGCAACTGTAAACATGAGCTGGGGGTCATCGGGTATAAGCGATGCGCTCGGTAAAATCTTGTGACCTTTTTTCTCGAAAAACTTCAGGAACTCCGACCTTATCTCGTCACCGCTGAGTTTTCTCATCGACTCCCTCCTCCTGAGGATTTTATCACCCATGCCTACCCGATTTTACCATCGCTGAGTATCAAACAACTACACGATCGAAAATCGTCCATGAAAACACCTTCAAAAAAATTTCAGTTGAAATTAAAATCGTAAGCATGGAAAGAGAGAAGTACTTCATTCTTGAAGGCATTTCATCTGTTTTTCCCATACTTATGACCCAAGGAGCCGTTTTCACGGGGCTCGCTGTGATGTTTCACTTAGATGAGTTCAAACTGGGACTTGCAGCATCTTTCCCACTGATAGCACAAATTCTTCAGATATTCACAACATACTTCGTTGAAAAGTTCGGAAATAGAAAACTGCTGACGAATATTTTCAATCTATCTGGAAGAACTCTGTGGATCTCGTTCATAGCAATCTCGATATTGCTCAAATGGTACAGATCACCCAGTTTCATATTGGCTTTCGCTGGATCACAAATACTCACCTCTATATCTGCAAACATATGGCTGTCTTGGATAAGGGATCTCATTCCGAGCGAGATCAGAGGAAAGGTGTTTGGAAGAAGAAACCTTTACGTCTCACTCGCAACGCTCACTGCTTTTTACGTATATTCAGAGCTGATAGACAACTTCCACGAAAGTGGATACATATTGATCGCCATCACCAGTTTAGCCGGAACCGCTCTCTCGTTCTACTACATGGAAAAACTCCCAGACGTTCCGATAAAGAGAGTTGGAGCCCTCGCTGCCCTCAAGAGTGTTATTCAGGACGAAAACTTCATCAGGCTTTCTACGTTTTATTCTTTTTGGAACTTCGCCATAATGTTTACCTCGCCGTTCTTCATGTATCACCTTATAAAGAATCTTCACGTGTCCTTCAGATATATAAGCGTCTATACGATAATTTCAGGTTTAATCGCCATGGCCTTTTACAGATTTTTCGGAAGCGTTTCTGATGAGGTTGGCCATAAAAGTGTGGCACAATTTGGAATATCTCTTGTGGCGATAACACCGATGCTATGGCTTTTCATGAACTCCAAGACCTATCACTATTTATTGCTCGTGGATGCCACGATAACGGGAATAGGATGGTCCGCGATAAACCTCTCCATGATAACACTCCCGATGGAAGTCGCTTCTGGAACCCAGAGCGCCTATTTTTCGGTATACACGTCGTTTGGCGGGATAGGAGGATTGATCGGATCCTTACTTGGAGGAGTAGCTGGGAAAGCGCTTTCAGGGTATCACTGGCAAAGGTTCGGGATGGATTTCTACGGTCTTCAGCTGGTTTTCGTCATGGGTGGAGTGTTGAGATTCACGAGTCTGTTGTTCTTGAAAAGGGTCATGGTGAAAAAGAACATGCCAGTAAGAAGGTACTTCTTCAACTCTCTGACGGTTATTTTCAGAAGGATTCCATTCAAGTTCCATGAAAGCATTTACGCACTGAGAAGGATGGGGAAAAACAAGGGGGTCTGCAGATGACCCCCTATACGTTACTTCTCAATCTGGCTCTTTATCTTCCGAACGGCATTTTTC
>JALVXE010000052.1 GCA_027038385.1 Thermotogaceae bacterium | reverse complement strand
TTAGGATGGAAGGTGAGTCGAAAAGGGCGGAGGAGATAAAGAAAAGGATGTTATCACTCTTCGAGGAGGGATGAGGGTGGCGAGGAAACTCAGGGGATTCGGAGGAAGGAGTTTCAAGAAATCTCAGGGAATGAAGAACTTGATGAAGCTTCAGGAGGAGTTTCAGAAGAAGATGGAGGAGCTCGAGGCGAGGCTCGAGGAAGAGAAGGTCGAGGCGACGGCCGGAGGAGGAGCCGTGAAGGTGATTGTGACTTGCAGTTACAAAGTTGTAGATGTAGAATATGATGTGGACGTGGTTGAGGATAAAGACATGTTCAAAGATCTTTTGATAGCCGCGTTCAACCAGGCAATTGAGATGGTGGAAACCAGGAGGAAAGAATTGGCTGACGAGAATTTACCGAAAATAGGAGGATTGGAAAATCTATTGTAAGAAAGGGGGAGTGAAAATGGCAATTAAAGTTGCTATAAACGGATTTGGGAGAATAGGAAGAGTCGTTTTCAGGATACTGCACGATAGGCAGAGGGAAGGGAAGATGACGGATTTCGAGGTTGTGGCCATAAACGATCTCACGGATACCCTCACCCTTGCACATCTTTTGAAATACGACTCGGTTCATGGAAGGTTCAACGGAGAGGTGTCGCACACAGACAACAGCATAGTTGTCGATGGAAAGGAGATCAGGGTTTTCGCAGAAAGGGATCCTGAAAACCTCCCGTGGAAGGACCTTGGAGTGGACATAGTGATCGAGTCTACAGGAGTTTTCAGAGAACCGGTTAAGGCAAAAAAGCATCTGAAAGCTGGTGCAAAGAAGGTCATAGTGACGGCACCGTTTAAGGGAGAGGAGACCGAAGACTCCGTAACAGTGGTCCTCGGGGTTAACGATGACTGGCTAAAACCAGAGCACGTTGTCATATCTAACGCTTCCTGTACGACAAACTCGATAGCTTCCGTGATAAAAGTTCTTCACGAGCACTTCAAGATAATCAATGGTTTCCTGACGACGGTCCATGCTTACACCAACGACCAGAGGATACTCGATCTACCGCACAGGGACCTCAGAAGAGCCAGGGCCGCCGCAGCGAATACGATACCTACGACAACTGGAGCGGCAAAGGCGGTTGGAAAGGTCATACCGGAACTCGATGGGAAACTCGATGGAATGGCTATAAGAGTCCCCGTAACAGATGGATCAATCTCCGATTTCACGGCACTCGTGGAGAAGAAGACAACGATAGAAGAGGTTAACAAGGTTATGAAAGAAGCTTCTGAAACGTATCTGAAAGGAATTCTCGGCTACAACGAGGAGCCAATAGTATCCGGAGACATAGTGGGATCCACATACGCTGGTATATTTGACGCAACGCTTACAAACGTCAGAGGAAACTTGGTCAAAGTCTTCTCCTGGTATGACAACGAGGCTGGATACAGCAACAGAGTGGTGGACCTCCTTGAAAAAGTCGCCAACCTCCTCTGACCGGATCTGGCTGTCAGAAAACAAAGGGTCCCATTCGGGACCCTTTTTCATTCTCCCATGAGCTTTTTGAATATCCTTTGAACGATTTTGGGATCGGCCTTTCCAGAAGTAGCTCTCATCACTTGACCTATGAAGAATCCCATTATTCCCTTCTTTCCGTTTTTGTATTGCTCAACAGCCTTTGGATTTTTCTCCATGGCCTCCTTGAGGATTCTTTCTATTTCAGACTCGTCGGTGACGACTTCAAGTCCTTTTTCTTTCACCACGTCCGACGGATTCTTCCCGGTTCTGAACACCTCTCTAAAGACTTCCTTTGCCATGTTCTTCGTTATCCTTCCGGAATCTATGAGTTCAAAGAGCTCTTTGAAGTGTTCAGGTTTTACTCGAAGATCCCCAACTTCCATCCCTTCTTCGTTCATCATTCTCAAAAGCTCAGTCATAAACCAATTGCTTGTCTCCTTCGGTCTTCCGGTGAGCTTAACGGTCATCTCGTAAAGATCCGCAAGATCTCTATCAGCTGTCAAGACTGACGCATCGTACTCTGGCAGGTTGTAATCTTTCATGAATCTCTCTTTTTTCTCGTCTGGAAGCTCTGGAAGGCTTTTTCTGATTTCTTCCAGCTTCTCCTTTGATAAGATCACTGGAGGTATATCTGGCTCTGGAAAGTACCTGTAATCACTCTCTTCCTCTTTACTTCTCATCGATATAGTCTTCTTATCTCTCGTCACCCAACCTCTCGTCTCCTGGGGGACCTCTTCGCCACTTTCCATGGCCTTGGATATCCTCTCAAATTCGTACTCGAGTGCCCTTTCAACGAACTTAAAGGAGTTCATGTTCTTGACTTCCACCCTGTTTGAACTCCTCCCGGTTTTCTCATCGATCACGGATATGTTGGCATCACACCTGAGAGCTCCTTTCTCCATATCTCCGCTGCTGACACCTATGTATCTGACTATCGATCTGAGCTTTTCCAAGAAGAGTCTTGCCTCTTTTGGAGATTCGATGTCTGGTTCGGTAACTATCTCCACAAGTGGAACACCAGCTCTGTTGAAATCGACGAAACTCTTCGCGTTCATACTGTCACCTTCGTGTATCATCTTCCCAGCATCTTCCTCTATATGAAGCCTCCTCAACCTGATCTTTTTCTTCTTGCCATCGACATCTATTTCAAGGTACCCTTTGGTCGCTATAGGGTGAAAGTACTGAGTTATCTGGTATCCCTTTGGAAGATCCGGATAGAAGTAATTCTTCCTGTCAAATCTGGAATACTCATGAACTTCAAAGTTAAGGGCGTAAGCGGCTTTAACAGCATATTCAACGGCTTCTTCATTGGTGACAGGAAGAGCTCCTGGCTGACCTGTGCAAACTGGACATATGTGAGTGTTCGGTTCGGATTCGAACACATCCGCAGAACACGAACAGAAGAGTTTTGTTCTCGTGGAAAGCTGAACATGTATTTCAAGCCCTATAACCGGTCTGTATCTTCCCAAGTTTTATCCCTCCCAGGGGATTTTACCAAAAAAAGAGCGCCCGTTGGGCGCTCAATCCAGGCCTTTTATTCTTCTTATCTCTTCGAGGAGCTTTTTCTCCTTTCTTGAAATCGATCTCGGTATCTCCACGTTCACTTTCACTATGAGATCTCCCCTTCTTCCTCTGCTATCAGGGAGCCCCATTCCTCTGAGCCTGAAAACAGTTCCAGGAGTGGTTCCAGATGGTATGTTGAGATTGGTGTAACCCCCATCCGGAAGTGGAACATCTATAGTGGTTCCCAATATGGCCTGCGTGTAGTCGATAGATGTCTCGTAGATCACATCGGACCCCTGGCGTCTGAAGCGTGGATCTTCCTTAACTCTCACTAATACGTATAGGTCACCGTAATCTCCTCCATCCGTCCCAGCGTTTCCCATTCCGCTTATCCTTATCCTAGTTCCATCGCTTACTCCAGATGGGATGTTAACGGTTATTCTGTTTTTCTTTCTCACCCTCCCACTTCCACCACAGACGTGA
>JALVXE010000051.1 GCA_027038385.1 Thermotogaceae bacterium | reverse complement strand
TTCTCTGAAAGTAAAACTGACTGTATATCATTCGATATGGCTTGATGTCGGAAGATTCGTTGGCGGAGGAACACCTGTCGATCTTGGATTCGATATATCTGTGAGCACAAAGACGGTATACGTGAAAGACGACTCTTTGAAGCTCCTGGAAAGAGGAAAGAAAAATTGCAGTATTATAACCATTCCAGGGTTGGACCCTTTCGAGTACCAGAAAAAAGACAAGTATTATGAGGAGTTCAAAAAATCGATGGTTTTGTCTTGGAAAAAGTCAGGTAGTGAATGCTCCCTTTACGTGTTCAAATATCCTTCGCTCTTTGAAAGCTATTGGAAATCTGGGAAGAATCTTTCAAAGCTTGCGAAGAACCTGAGGAATATAACGATAATAGCTCACAGCAAAGGTGGACTCGTTGCAAGATGTGCTCTGACGGACGAGAAATTCAGGAAAAACGTGAAGGATGTCTATTTCCTAGGTACCCCTCATTTCGGGAGTCCATTCGCCAACGTTTTCTGGGTAGATCCAAAAGATTTTGGTAAAGTCTTCAAAGTCGATGAAATTACGGCCGATGCTATGAGACTCACCCTCGCGATGAGCTACACCATAGGATATGTCTCTTCAGTTGGTTCTAAAGAGCTATCCTGGATGAACAGAAATCTTCCACCGTTTAAAAATTACCCATCCGTTAGGTTTCATTTCATAGCCGGTATGCTCTCACCGGACGATGTAGAAGCTTCGTTGAAGGCCATAAAAATCGCCTTTGAGAAAAGAGCGGTTGAATTCAGCTCGCAGCTCCTCTACATGGCATCCTTGAGTGAGCTCATGGGGAAAGGGAATGATGAGTTTGTACCGAACGATGGAATGGTTCCTGTCAAAAGTGCTCTCGCACTCGGAAGGCTTTCTGGAGACAAGATCGTTCTCTACGGATACACACACGCAACCCTTTACAAGGATTCCGATTTGATCTCGAAAATGATGAAGGGGAGCTCTAGGCTCCCCTTGGTGGAGGCGATGGGATTCGAACCCACGGCTTCTACCTTGCGAAGGTAGCGCTCTCCCAGCTGAGCTACGCCCCCATGCGCGGATATTGTACTTCACCAGAAAGATCATTTCAACATGCAATCCTCGCTTTTATTTACCAGGGAAAAATGTTATTCTCCATCAGGGGGTTTTTATGAGCTGGAAATCGAAACTGTTCGTGATCTCCGTTTTTCTTTCTATCCTTGGGTTGTTTCTCCCATACCCGACGTCTTTGGTTGTCGTTTTCGTATCGTCGATATCGATATTTCTCATAATGGGTGCGCTACCTTTCATCGTGTCAACCCTAGTTATAGGGATGATAGTTCTCACTCCAATTTTGGCCAGGATAGCCATAGGCGAATTTTACTCTGGACTCTTTTTCAGAGATTTCGGAAATTACTCTGAGAATAGGGAGAAACTTCAACAGACACCGAATATCAAGCTGAAGATATCAAAGGTGAGATCAATGGAGGTTGATGGAATAGGTTTAAAGGTTGAGATAAAGAAAGGGGCCACGGATACACTTCTTTTTGGAAAAATGAGGTTGAGATCGCTTGGGGGGTATCTCAGAGTCCATTCGAGCGGGTCCGGAAAGATCGTTTCAGGGGATCTTGATAGTTTGGAGATAAACGGTGTTGGAATGAACGTATCTGGGAACGGAGAGGTCCGTAACTTAGAGGTGAACGGTGTGAATTCTTCAGTGAGGCTCTCCAATATAACAGATTTGAACTTGGAAGTTAACGGAATGAATAACTCTTTGGATTTCGAAATTCGCGGGAATGTTCAGGCGGAAATCAACGGTATGTCGAACGACATAAAGATAACCTTTACGAGTGATTCATCCGGGGAAGCGTTCTTCAACGTGAACGGAGCGAGGAACCTTATGAGGATATACATCCAAAGTGGTAGCAAAATACGTATCAAGTCAAAGCCAACGTTCTTCAACGATGTGAAGATAATCAAGCTCAAATGATCTGAGTTTTCAGGAGGCGTGAGAGATGAACAAGTTTGAATTCATGCTCAAAAAGACTTTCGTTCAAAATAGATGGAGACTCCTTTTATCCTTCCTCCTTTTTCTGATCCCGTCCCATATCTTCAGGGTTTTCTTTGCTCTAGTTTTCTTCTCAAGGAGACTTCCAAGGGAGATCGAAAGAAGGGAAGATGAGATACTCCTTGAACTCCCTTTGAGGAGATGGGAGGTGTTCTTAAGCGACTTTCTCATCAACTCGTCTGTTCTAGTGGTAGCCGGAGCGCTCAGTGCGGCGCTATCCAGGCAAAACGATCTAGAGATTTCGAAATTTTTTCAAACTATCTTGGCCTTTCCATATATATACGGTCTAGAAGTGCTCTGTGCCAAATACCTGAGGAGCAATTTCCTGATACCGTTCACCATTTTCGTAATTGACCTGTCGTTTTGGGGAACGGGTTGGAAGTACATAAGTCCTTTAAGTGAAGAGAGCGTATTTGGAGTGGTCATATCCGTGTCAGTCTTTTTGGCATCGCTCTTTTTTTACTCTCTTGAGGACTTCGGGAGGTAGGGAAATGATAGAAGTAGAGGATCTGTTCAAGAGTTTTAAGGATACCGTCGCGTTGAACGGGGTAAATCTCAAAGTTTCAGAGGAGGTCCACTTGATCATCGGGCCAAACGGTGCAGGAAAGACAACCCTTTTGAAGTGTGTTATGGGGATACTGAGACCGGATTCAGGAAATATCAGAGTTTTTGGAAAACCCCCAAGCTCTGCGAAAAACCGAATGGCTTTTCTGAATGAGGCGAGAAAGCCGATAAGAAGGTTCAGGGTGAGGGACTATGAAGAGATCATGCCCCTTCTCTATCCAAACTGGAACAGGAAACTCTTCTGGGAAATATCCTCAAATCTGTCGCTTAGAAGGAGCAAGCTTGTTGAGAACATGTCAGCGGGTATGAAGGCGATGTTTTTCCTATCTTTGGTGATCTCAAGTGGGGCTGATGTGCTCATACTAGATGAACCCACTCAAAACCTCGATCCCGTGAAGGTCAAGGAGATCGAAGATATCATAAAGGGCGAGACATCTGGAAAGATCGTTTTGATGAGCTCTCACCACCTTGAGGAAGTTGAAAACATAGCCGATAGTTTTTCGATAATCAACAGAGGAAGGGTGATATACTCCGAAAGCTTGGAGAATGCGAAAGCTGATCATAGGGTGGTTCTTCAAAGTGAGATAACACAGCTGGATAAAGTTATAGGGAAGGTGGAAGAAAACTACTACCTGGTTAAAACCAGCTCTGACAGGGGAAGGGCGCCTTCTCTAAGGGAAATAGCACTGGCGTACTTGAATCCGTCAAAAATCGAAAGATGAGTTGTGGGCTTGACCTTGTCCTGATCTATGATATATTACGACGCGTGAGAGCCGGAGACGGTAGGTACGTATAAAGGGCGACAGCCGCCTACCCGAGGCTCCCCAAGCTTTGGGCTTGTGGTGGGCCTCATGTTGGAGGCCTTTT
>JALVXE010000050.1 GCA_027038385.1 Thermotogaceae bacterium | reverse complement strand
ATGGTTTTTTTGAATCTTTTATCAACACGCTTTTTGGGGGAGAGGATTCGTCCAAAAGGACGGTGAAGAAAAGTTCATCGGTGTCTGTGGAGTTCCAGGACAGGACTGGATGAACCGAAACGTCGGTTGCTTCATTGGAGGGGTTAGGATTTGAAGGTGTAGATGGAGGCATCTCTTCTGTTGTGAACGACCATACTTCGCTTTCTTTTCTTTCGCCCTTTGATATGGCAATGGCATAGTCGTTGAGAGATAAAACTCTTTTTGCCACTACTTTCCAGTAGTAGGTCTTTTCGTACTCCAGCCTACTGGGCTTGTGAAATGTGCTGGAGATGTTATCTTCTATTTTCCTCAAACTTTCTTTGCTGTCTCCGAGGTAGACTTCGTATACCACGTCGCTATCGTTGGTTTCCAGCGGAGTTTTGTGTCGACTGGAACAGCTTTTGAGCCGTTTCTGGGAAATACAAGCTTGGGAGAATCCAACCTATCTGAGAACCTTGAGCATGATGATAAGGCCAAAGCGATCAGTAATGCTAACAGAACTTTCCTTTTTATCACCTAGCCCCACCCCCTATCTTTTTGTGTGCCTGAGAATATATCGGAATATCTTCCTATCCTCTCTTTCTGGAGAAACGGTGAATGTTGTGACTAACATGACCAAGGAGATCACTCCAGATATTAAGAGTTTTTCAAAGCTTCCAATTTCTAACATTCTGGCGAGTCTTAGGATTGCCGCTTGAAGAATGGAAATAATCAATAAAAAGAGTAAAGTCTTTTTAGTGTACGGCCAGATTTTGTAAATGAAACCAACCTCGATCATCTTTAGAATGTTCACAAATATGATCCCCGTCGAGAGTGCTAATGTCACTCCCCAGGGAAACCTTCTACCTATTAGAAAGCTCATAACCACGAATACCGTGATCGTTAAAGAACCGTTAAAGACTTCAAACTTCTGATTTCCGGACATATTGAGCAATGTACCATTTGGGCCGACAAAATTGTTGAAAAACTGTGCCAGAAGTATGAGGAGGATGATTCCAGTGCCACTTCTGTAATCCTTTCCAAGTATCCTCAAGATGTCTTCGATGTTGAATACGAGGAAGAAGATCAGCGGAAGAGTTGTGTAAACGCTCCAACGGGTAGCTTGTTTGAATATCCTCTCAACACTCTTCTTGTCTCCGCTATACCAGTAGTACGAAAATTCAGGCATGGCCATTGTTGTGAGAACTAGTCCAACCATCACACCAGCTTTTCCGAGAGTCTGCCCAACGGAAAGATATCCAACGTACTCCGCGCTTGAGAAACTTCCTTGAAAGATCTTGGCCAGGTTGTCGAAAGCTGAGTATATAACAGATATGGCGTAGAATTGGAGTATGTCTTCGAAAACTCCGGAAACTTTATATGGCTTTTCAAAATGCTTTATTGAGAACAGGGAGATCAGCAAAAAAGCGGAGATAGAGGCTATTAAAAGCGATTCATGTCCGGATTTCGGGTAGGTGAAGATCATCACGAGAAATACGAGAGTTTTGGTTGAAGAGGCGAGAAAGTATTTTAAAAAACTCGCGAGAGATTGCCTTCTCACCCCGACGAGATAGGAATAGAGTATGGATGATAGGTGAAATGTAAATAAAAAGATTACCACGAAAGAAGCATCATGGAGCGGAAGGTTCAATCTTTTGAAATACCACTTTGTAAATAGCAACACAAAAATGACGGAAACTCCATCGATGAATAGAGATAATATAGAGAAGTAAGAAAATATCCTTCGAGAGAGCTCGGGATTTCTCGACGTTTCCCTTGTCACTATCGGTGGAAGTCCTAAGCCTAGAATCACCGTGAGAACCGTTGCATATCCCAAAACCAGGTTTGCCTTTCCATACTCTGCTGCTCCGAGAATTCTCGCAGCAACCATCTGAATTGTGAACTCGACTGCAGCTCCTAAAGCCGTCCAGAAGAAAGTCTTAGCACTCTCTTTAGCTGATAGCATATCTCACCTCAAGATAGAGTCTTAGTGGCTGATTTTTTTCCAATACTTAGGTAATCGAAACTTTTCTGACATCGATTACCTGACCAGAAAACTTGGACATTAAGACAATCAAAGCAATTTTTGCAACTAATTTTGGATCTAGCAATGTTTCAGGATCTTCGTTTCCAAAGTTTTCCCTTCTCATCTCTGTATTTGTTCTCTCTGGATTTAAAACGTTCACCGAACAGCCAAATGGAGCCCATTCTTCGGCCAAAGCTTGTGCAAAATTGACGATGGCTGCCTTTGTCGATGAGTATATGGAGTAGAGGCTTCTTCCTCTAGTGTAGGAGCTTGAAGCAAATAGCAATAGAGCTCCATGAGTTTTACAAAGATAATCGAAGCTCTCCTTTGCAACCGTTACTGTCCCGAAATAATTCGTCATCAATTCTGACATGATCGAATCGTAATCTCTCGACTCTAGAACCCCCATCCTTAGAACAGCAGCGGTGTTGACCACGTAATCTATGCGACTTTCTGCTTCATAGACGTTCTTCAACGCTCTTTGGACATCTTCAGGCTTTGAAACATCGCATCCATTACTTCTAGAAAAGCTATACGCTTTAGCACCGTAGTACTGAGATACTTCGCAAATGGCTCTTCCTATTCCCCTGCTCCCACCAAATACCACTATGACTTTTCCTTTAAGCTGACGTAGCAAATCTTCATCTATTGTTGAAACTTCTCGCGACTTTATCTGAAAGATCTTGTCTGCACAGTAGAGATCTTCTGGATAAGTTATCTTTATGTTGAACCTTTCTCCTTGGACAACACCGATTTCACCTAAATTGTACTTGAGAATCAGACTGCAGTCATCTGTACTCGAAATCGGATTTTTTTCAAACAATTCATAGGCTCTCTTTATCACTCTGGTTTGAAAGCCCTGTGGGGTCTGGCCGTACATCAATTCATTTCTGTTTGGTATCTCGACAACTATACCATTCCTCACCTTGACGATTGTATCTGTAGCTGGAATAGCGACGTCAACCGACTCGTAGTCTACGAGCTTTTCAAGAACATTTGTTATTATCCTGTCACTTACGAATGGCCTAACTGCGTCGTGTATGAGCACAAAAGAATCTTCATCAGGAATTGCCTTTACACCGGCCATGCTACTTTCTTGCCTAGTTTTACCACCGTTTAGAATCTTGGATACCCTCTTGTACACGTTTCTCGCCAGTATTTCCTCAGCCATGATTCTGTATGAAGGATTCACAACCAAGTAGATCTCATCGATCAAAGGATGGTTCTCGAACACATCCAAGGTATGTTCCAATACGGATTTGCCAGCTAATTTTACAAATTGTTTTGGAATACCCATTCCGAATCTCTGAGAAGTACCTCCAGCTAGAACAATTGCATAAACTCTTTTCCCTTTATACATGTCTCGCCTCCTCCCTCTGAACAAGCTTTAGAAGAAATTCCCCTAAGCGTTTTGTAGAATTGCCGTCGTGGTGTTTGTGAAAGAACGATAAAGAGGCTTTTAGGTCGTATCTGGAGAAGTCAGAGTCTTCTAAATCCAGCAC
>JALVXE010000049.1 GCA_027038385.1 Thermotogaceae bacterium | reverse complement strand
ACGAACGGAAGTATCGTACCTCCAAAGTTGGACCCTCCACCATGACATCCGATAATTATGTCCGGCTTTTCTCCGAGGATTTCAAGTTGTTTCTTTATTTCAAGTCCTATCACAGTTTGGTGGAGAAGAACGTGGTTCAAGACACTACCGAGAGCGTACTTCGTATCGTCACTCTGTACAGCCACTTCGAGTGCTTCACTTATCGCTATTCCAAGGCTTCCTGGATTGTCTGGATCTTCTTCAAGGAGTTTCCTTCCGAACTCTGTTTTATCACTCGGGCTCGGTGTTACATCTCCTCCAAATAGCTTCATAAGATTCTTTCTCATCGGCTTTTGCTCATAGCTCACCTTAACCATGAAGACCTTCACTTCTAATCCAAACTTACTTCCAGCGTAAGATAGCGCACTTCCCCATTGCCCTGCTCCCGTCTCAGTAACGAGTCTTTTAACACCGTCGATTTTGTTGAAATACGCCTGAGCGATAGCGGTGTTTGTCTTGTGGCTTCCCGTTGGACTGACTCCCTCGTACTTGTAGTAGATCCTAGCGGGGGTTTGAAGGTATTCCTCCAAAAAATTCGCCCTGAAAAGAGGGGTCGGTCTGAAAACGGAGTATTCCTTTAAAACTTCCTCTGGTATCCTGACGAACCTCTCGTCAGTCATCTCCTGCTCGACTATCGGTCTTGGGAAAATCGCCAAGAGCTTTTCTGGATCAACCGGCTTTGAAGTTTCGGGATCGAGTGGTGGATCCAACTTGAATGGAAGATCTGCCAAAGCGTTGTACCAGCTTCTTGGAAGTTCCGAAGGCCCTAAATCCACTCTAATCCTCATGAAAATCCCTCCTTTGTAAAAAATAAAGGGGCTCTCGATTTGAGAGCCCCCGATCTGGTGCAAAAACACGACTTCTCCCTCAGATCGGGGGAGAAATCCACCACCAGTTGTTGTTAAGAGAAAACTCAGATTTGTGGGTAAAAAATGTCGCTTTCATCTCACTCATGTTGAGAGATTTTACCACCTTTTGAAATTTTTTCAAAAAGTTTTAAAATTTGGTATGGATTAGAACCGAACAGATCAACTGACCTCAATTTTCTGATGCCTCTGCCTACATTCCCATCAGTTTCGGTTCTAAAATGCCTGGGGGTGAGTTTCATGATGAAGCTTTTTATCATCGTAGCCCTGATTTTGAACGCTCTGTTATTTCCCATATCGAAAGCTCTGGTGATATACGTATCGAAGTTCGATGACCCAACGATAACACCTTTAAAATACGCAAAAAACGACGCTTTGGCTTTTGCAAAGACCCTTGAAGTATTCGAAATAGTTCCAAAGGGTAACGTCACTGTTCTTGCGAATCCCACGCTTGGATGGATGAAGGCGAAGATAACAGAATTCTTCTCGAAGGCGAAAAAGGGAGACGTCATTTATTTTTACTACTCTGGTCATGGATATCACGATCCAAAAACTGGTAAAACCTACTTCATTCCAAGGGACACCGTGGCTGATTATTTATCTGAAACTGCCTATCCAGTAGACGATCACTTGAAGAAATTGGTTGAGAAAACACCCGCTGAAGTTTTCATGTTCATAGATGCCTGCTACTCTGGAAGCATAGGGAGGGACAAACCGCTCAGAGTAACTCACTTTTCCAAGAAATCTCTCCCCCCTGAAAAGGCCGCCATGATTCTATCTTCGGGCCCTAATGAGACCTCAAAGGAGGACGACAAGCTCAAGCACGGGATATTCACTTACTACTTGATAAAGGGGTTGGAAGGAAAGGCAGATCTCAACGGGGACGGATTTGTATCGTTTGAAGAACTTGGGAAATTCGTGAGAGAAGAGGTTTCAAAAACAACTGGAAAAGTCCAGAACCCGCAGGTGATATCTCCAAAGATGCTCGAATTCAAAAGGGTTTCTCTAGATTTTCCAAAGCTCGAGGAAAGAGCGTTTGAAATGGTTAAAAGCTCGAACCTTCCAAATTACATAAAGTCTGCTGTTGGAAAAGTCATAGCTCAGAATCCATTCAACGACAACGATGACGAAAGGCACATCAGGTTGTACGTGTGGAAACTCGCGCTCGGGAAAATCGATTTGAGAGATTTCAAAAGATTGGTTGACAGTAGAGCCAAAAAAGTGTCCTCAAACTTTGAAATGGTCAAAAGCACTGGGATATCCGTATCGTCGGTTCTGCTGTCACAACCATTTTCCCTTGGAATAGGAGCGGCTTATGATACCATGGGCGGGAACATAGGATACATCGCAAGAGTGGAGTATTCCTACCTATACTTCGAGTACCTTGGATTCTCGAGGAGTATGGAGAACCTCGGTGTCTTCTTGAGATTTCCCTTAATAAAAAATCTCTTGAGCGCCAAGCTGAGCCTAGGATTATCAAGTAGCTACAAATTTGGATTCTCTGGAAAGTTGAGCCTTGAAATCCTCGGATTCTTATCGCTAAACGTCGAAGATATATCGATGATAGACGAGGGATACATAGAGAATTTCAAATACTATGGGGGAATTCCTTCCTTCTTGATAGTATCCGCTGAAGCCTTTTTCACGATATGATCGAGAGGTGAGAGCATGAAGAAGCGTACGATCTTGATTCTCTTGGTTTCGAACCTTTTCTTTCTAATTTGGGGATGTGTTTACACGGGGGTCGATAGGATCCCACCATCTGAAATAAAAGTCTTGTATCCAAAAGATGGCTCAAGTGGGATCGAGACAACTCCATTTCTCTCTTGGAAAATCTCAAAGGGAGAAGAATACAACCCTCAAGGTTTCAAGGTGTACCTATCGCCCGACAAGATGAAAGTCGAGAATATGAACTGCGAACCTTACGATGTGAACATAGGGAATGGGATAAATCCTGAAGACTTCTACAGCTTGAAAGTCCCTACAAAGCTTGAAAAGAACACGGAATACTACTGGAGGGTTACGGTATACGACGAAAGTTACGGAAGCCTTCCTGGTCCCATATGGAAGTTTAAAACAAACAACATGACAACTCGTTTCAGCACAGTGCTCTCTGCAGAAAATCCCGATTCCATGATTGGGGATTCAGACGGCTTCATGGTGGGAATGGCAGAAGATATGGGGAAACTCTTGATAGAGAAACTCGATTACGATGGAAATCTGCTTTGGAAGAGGTCCTTTGAAAGTTCAGCCTTTGACTTTATTCTTCTTGGAAAATTCCAGGATGGTGAATACGCGGCGTGTTACGGAGAGAAGCTTTTAAGGCTTTCCCGCTCAGGTGAAGTTTTGAAAGCTACAGAACTTCCAAATGCATGCGAGAATCTCTCGTCGGAGAACGGATTTGTATATATCATCTACCCGAGTTCTTCTGGGAATACAAAAGTGGATAAATTCGATGAGAATCTCGTTAGAGTCGATACCTACACATTTCCTGTAAGTAACATCAAAAGGCTCTTCGCAGACTCAGAAGGAAACTTCACTATCTTGGGTGGAGATTACAACGAAGAGGGAAAGTGGCAAGCATACGTTACCAAGATGTACGAATCTGGAACAGAGATATGGAGATACTCAATAACTGAAAGTAGGATCGTTACAAACATGAGGGAAACAAACGAGGGATACGTACTAATCGGATTCATCGGACCAGATGGAATGTTCATAACGAAGATTTCAAACGAAGGTGATGTGGTATTGGACAAGTCTTATTACAGATCCTCTGAGGAGAATCCATTGTCTTCTATACTGGTTCCAATGTCCATAGTCCCAGTAGACAGTGGGTTTGTAATAACTGGATTCTCTGCGGATAAGAACGTCGATATTTATTCAGGTGATCTTTTAAACAGCACGAATTTTTACGACGATTTCGATGCCTTCGTTGCCAAACTCGATGAAGATGGAAACATAATTAGCCTAGAAAAGTTCGGAGGAAGCAGAGGAGATGTCGGGATCTTCCTTCAAGCTGTTAATGACAGCAAAGTGATAGTCGCCGGAATGACGAAGTCAAACGATGGAGATGTCAATTCTGATATAAACGAATCGGAATTTCCAAATGGAGCTGTATGGGTGTTTGGAGTGGATGCAAGCGAATAAGGCGCCCGAAAAGGGCGCCTTTTTCATTTCTTGCTCAGATACATATCTATTCCCTTAGCCGCTGCGTATCCGTCGGCAACACCGTGGATTATATCCGGTCCGTGAACGATATCTCCACCTGCGAAGAGCCACTCGATTGCTGTCTGGTTGTACTCGTTCGTCTTTATCCTTCCTCTAACGAATTCCAACTTTTCCTGAAGCTCCTGTGGCAGGTACGAATAATCCGGAGCCTGACCTATGGCTTCTATAACCATATCGGCTTCTATGAATATCTGGTTGTTCTCGTCAAACTGCGGGTTGAACCTGTGGTTCTCGTCGAAGACCCTCAAACACTTCTTGAACCTCGCTCCTTTGACCTCATCGTCCTCTATAACTATCTCTATAGGTCCCCAGCCCGGATGGAACTCGACGCCTTCCTCAAGTGCTTCTTCAATTTCGTCCATATCAGCGGGCATTTCTTCGAAGGATCTTTCAAGAGATAGTGTATGGACGTTCACCTCTCCGTATTCCATCGTCTGGAGCCTTGCCATAGACCTTGAGATATCCATCGCAACGTTTCCTCCACCTATGACTATGAGTTTTCTCGGAACCGGTGGTTTTGGCCCGTCTCCTCTCAAGTAATCCCTTATCATCTTGAGCATCGGAAGAGCCTGCTTGACGTTCGGATGGTCGGTACCCGGAACCCTTGTGGATCTTCCAAGCCCGAATCCAGTCGATATAAAGACGGCATCGTGCTTTTTGGCTATCTCATCGAAGCCTATCTCTTGCCCAACTTTGGTGTTGACCAGTATCTTCACTCCGAGCGCCTCTATGAAAGCTATATCTTTGTCAAGAGCTTCGTCTGGGAGCCTGTAGCGCGGTATTCCGTATCTCATGACTCCACCAGGCCTTGCGTTGGCTTCGTATATAGTCACGTCGTATCCCATCGTGGAGAGGAAGTAAGCTGCCGAGAGTCCAGCAGGTCCAGAGCCTATTATTCCAACACTCTTTCCTTTCTTTTCAGGTCTTATGTTGAGTATCCTGTCATATTCCTCAAACGGTACGTTGTCGATTATGTACCTTTTGAGCCATCTTATGGCAACCGGTTCTCCTCTGACTCCAACGGAACAAGAGGACTCACACCTGTGTGTACAAACCCTACCACAAACCATTGAGAGCGGGTTCGTTCTGTAAAGCCACCTGAGACCTTCCTCAAGATCTCCTTTGTATATCGATTCTATGTACTGAGGTATATCCATGTGTTCCGGACAGGTGTATGTACATATTCCACAACCAACACATCTCGCAGCTTCTTGCTGAGCTTGCTCTTTGCTGTATCCCTTGACTATCTCTATGAAAGATTTGACCCTGACTTCTGGCTCTTCCATCGGCATCTTGACTCTTACGAGATCGAGTATGTCGGAATTCTCGTCTTTAATCCAGCCGAGTGGAGCCTTTCCGTGCTCGTAAAGGCCTCTTTTCGCATTGAGCCCTTTCTCGGTGGGCATGTATACGTAGTCTTCCGCATCATCCGACACATGTATGTACTCTCTCGTCATCTGGAGTGAGCCGGTAGTACATATGTCAACACATAGTGCACAGAAGGAACACCTTCCGTAATCTATAACAGGCCTCTGTGGCAGCTTTCCATGGTCTCTCACAAGACCTGGGACTTCCACCATCGTTATCGCATCGGTTGGACATATCTTGGAGCACGTTCCACAACCTATACACTTACTCCAATCGTTTATATGAAAACCCCTGTACCTGTCAGACGCTTCTCTCTTGACTTTGTTTGGGACCTCTATGGTAACGGGTCTTTTCCCCAAAAACTTCCAAGCCTTGAGAGGAGCGAAGAAATCTTTCTTTGGTAACTCTTGCATCGCCATTCTTCTCACCCCTCACCTGTCTATTTCCGGCGCGCAGACATCCATAGTAGCGAGCCAAATGGGTACATCCTCTATCCTCGTACCAGGCAGGTACTTCTCTATACCGTAGAGCCCCTGAGGATAGGACGCACCCCTGACGGCTACTCTGTAAGGCTTGTTCTTTCCATCCGAGACGACGAAGAATCCGTATTCCCCTCTGGCTGATTCTATGTGGACATAGGCCATACCTTTGGGAACGATTCTTCTGAGGGCACTTCCTTTGCTCACCGGAACGTTGACTTTATCCCCTTGCGGCATTTTTTCAAGAGCCTGTCTTATTATTTTTATACTCTGTGGAATTTCTTTGAACTTCAAGTAGACCCTGCTGAAGGCATCACCATCCGTAGCTGTTGGAACTTCGAAGTCGACTTTGTCGTAGAATAGGTACGGATCGACCTTTCTCACATCGTATTCAACACCAGTGGCCCTCAACCCAACTCCAGTGACTCCCATTTCAAGAGCCTGTTCTCTTGTCAAGATGAGCCTTCCCTTGAGCCTAGAGTGGAGTATTCTGTTCTTGAATATCAAGTTCTCATAGTCTGGTAGTCTTGACTCTATGTAATCCATCGTCTTCCAGATCATGTCCTCTATCCTGGGAGTCAAATTTTTCCTGACCCCACCTATGACTATGTACATGTGGTAAACCCTTGCACCACTCAAGGCTTCGAATATATCGAGAATCCTGTCCCTGTCAGCAGTACCCCACTGAGGAGCCGTGTAAAGCCCTATGGGACCTCCTATACCTCCAACTGCCATGAGATGGTTCGCAATCCTGGCAAGCTCTAAAACTATCATCCTTATCCACTGGGCTCTTTCTGGAACCTCCAATTTTGCTATCTTTTCAACCCCCATCGCGTAGCAGGCTTCGTTTATATCCGGCTCTGGAACACATATCCTTGGGATGAGCGCTATGTTCGAGTACCAGTATCTCCTTTCCATGAGCTTCTCGAATCCCCTGTGCAAAAAACCGGGGAGTGGTCTAGCCCTTTTGACTACATCTCCTTCCACATACATGTGGACCGAGAAGTTTCCGTGCATGCCGGGGTGGTTCGGACCGAAAAACAGCTTCACTTCACCCATTTATCTCACCCCTGAATATCTTCGCTTCTTTTATAACATCTTTTTCGTACTCGCGATCCGGGAACTTCTTTCTCGAATAATCCCGCGGATCGAAATCCTTTCTGAGTGGTGGCCTTTCATCCCAAAGCTCTAAGAAGAGCGGTTTCATGTCGTCGTTTCCTTCAAACTCCACTCCAAAGAATTCGTGGATTTCCCTCTCATAGAACCTCGCAACTGGCCAGAGTTCTTTAACGGTAACGAATTTCGGATTGCTCCTGTCTATCCTCGTTGAAACCAAGAACTTTCCTCCATCCTCCCAGGAGAAAAGGATGTAAACGAGCTCTAACTGGTTGTCATCTATCCAATCAACACATGTCATCAAAGAGAGGTGAGAATATCCGTTGGCTTTCAAAGTCTCAAGTACAGCTACAACTTTGTCTGGGGATACCGTTATCTTGATTTCCTTTTCATCTATCTCCTCAACGAACGGATTGAAACTCTCCAGAATTTTCACCAGATTACTCATGGAATTCGTCATGCACATACACCTCCCCGAGGGAGCGAATTTGATTCTGCTTGTACCAATCGTAGTTCTCTCTGTATCTCTTCCAGCCATCTGCTTCCCCTTTTCTTATCTTCTCCATGAGATAGTTGAAAGCTTCCAATATAGCTTCGGGTCTTGGCATACACCCGGCTATGTAGACGTCCACTGGTATGTAGTAGTCAAGCCTGTTTATGGTGGAATAGGAGTCGAAATAGATTCCACCGTTTATAGTGCAACTTCCAAATCCTATAACGTATTTGGGATCTGCCATCTGTTCGTAGGTGTATATGACCCTTCTCAAAGTCTTGGTGTTGAGATATCCCGTTATCAACAATATGTCGGCTTGCCTAGGCGTTGCCATAGGTGCTATACCAAATCTCTCCATATCGAACCTAGCTGTCATCGTTGGTGGGAGTTCCATGGCTCCACATCCAGTACAGTAATGGAGCATCCAAATTGACCTCGATCTAAAGCTATCCGCTATCTGTTCCCATATTGTTCTCTCCTTCATCGGATCACCTCCTCAGAGTGTCCATCCGAGCAAGACGAATAGGGCGTTCAAGAATGCGAGTCCAAGGGGAACCCCCCAATAGAACTTGATCATCTGCTCGATCCTGAACCTTGGAAGAACAGAAGATATCATCACGGCCAAGACCCAAACTACTATGAACTTCACGAGGTACCACCCAAAGTTTCCTCCACCGAGGAAAATGTCCACGAATAGCGAGATCTCAACGAATATCGCAAAAACATGCATTATGTGAAGAAGTCCCATGTACTTCCCCGAAAGCTCTGTCATGGGACCGGATGCGATCTCAGCGGGAGCCGTCGCTATATCAAAAGGCTTCTTACCGAGCATTCCCATAAGTGATACAAATGCGATTATTCCTCCAAGTGGCATAACCAGGAGATTCCATCCACCTCTCTGCATCTCTATAAGTTTGTGGATCGACGCGGTCTTGTAGTGAAAAATGGTAGAGGATATCACGATCAGGTATGGGAGTTCGTAACCGAGCATCTGAGTCAAAGCCCTGCTCACACCTATGGATGACCATGGATTTCCACTTCCAACCATCCCCATGGCCATTCCAAGAGCTCCAACAGCAAATAGGTACATTATAACGAAGAAGTTATCACTGTTCGGGAAAGGAGTCCAAAATGCCGATCCCATCGGTATGACCATCGCGGTAGCCATAGTACCACCAAGGGCCATGAGAACCCCAAAATCGAATATCCATCCGTTACTGAATGGATGCTTTGAAAGTGCCTTGAACAGATCTATGAAGTTCTGATACCACGGAGGACCTATCCTTCTCTGGATCCTTGCGGTTATCTTCCTACCGATTCCTTCAAGGGATAAAACAAGGAAAAACGCAACTACCAAGTTGAACAATGCTTTGTACGCGGCCACCATGTTATCACCACCTCACCCAAAATACGATTAGTATCGTTAGACTGACCCAGAAGGTATAGGCAGATGGAGAAGGTCTGAAGAACCAACCGTGTACCCATTCTCCAAGGTCATGGAAGAACTTCGCAAGCATCTCAAGAACCTTCTCCCAGGATGGATGCTTCTCGTACATCCTTTCAAATCCAGCGTAGAACTTCGTGTTGTAGTGGTAAAGTTCTGGGGTATATATGTATTCCCCACCGGTGTATATATTGATAGGGGCACCTTCCTCCTTGTGTGGAGCCAGCAGATCGACTTTCTTCGGCCTCGGGAACATCGTGTAGAGTATATAAGCTATCACAAATCCTATTATGAACAAATTGAATACGAGCACTGGATTCCAACTCCCGGAGAAACCTTTTATGAGCCAGTGACTCGAATCGGCTATTCTCATCGTGGGAGCTATTCCGTAGTCCATCCTCATTCCCTCAATGGGCTGAAGAACTGGGAACGGCCATATCCCGATTACCAAGCTGATTACTACGAGTGTCATCATCGGTATCCACATCACCGGAGGTACCTCTTTGACATCTTTGTATTTCTTCGGAAGCTGACCGAGGAAAACCCCGGCGAGTGGTCTGAAGACGTACAGGAACGAACCTATCGATCCAAAGAACGCTATGAACGCCGTTATGAACATTCCCTTTCTGACAAGGGCCTGATAGATCATCCACTTTGATATGAACCCACTCATTGGAGGAATTCCAGCGAGCGATATTATCGCGAAAAGGTACGCGAGAAAAGTTATCGGCATCTTGTGTATGAGCCCACCGAGTTCGCTGATTTTCTTGGTGTGTGTTCTGTAGACGACTGAAGCGAAGGCCATGAATATCACCGCCGCGGCTATGGCATGGTTGAACACGTGTAGGACTCCACCTTCAAACCCCATCGGATCCATCGTTCCTATGCCTATGAGTATGTATCCACCATTTGCGACGGATGAAAAGGCTATGAGCATCTTCATATCGTCCTGTTTTATAGCCATGAGAGTACCGATTATTATCGACGTCGCGCCGAGTGCTATGAGAAAGTAGTTTGTTGCCGGAATTCCGGAATAGAACGGGATGTTTCCAAACACCCTCAAAGACGGTATCGCGGCTACGGTGATCATCAAAACGTAGCTACCGAGTTTCACAAGCTGTCCCGAGAGAACGGCCGAGAAAGCATCAGGAGCGTTTCCATGCGCGATTCTAAGCCAGGTGTGGAGAGGAAATATACCGCTTTTGGCTATTCCGGCGGACGCCAGAAGGAGGAATATCGCCGCCTTAATTCCAGTGGAAGGATCGGATACCATGTGCCTCGCTATTTCAGATATGTTCAACGTCCCATATCTTTGAAAAGCTAGGAAAGCTCCATAGAGATACATGTAAGTTCCAGAAGCACTCATGACCGCGTATATCACTGCAGCTTTTCTCGACTCTTTCTTTCCCATCGGAACTATCAACATAGAAGACAGAACCGCTATCTCCCAGAATATGTAAAGGGTTATCAAATCAGCTGCCATGAACACTCCTAAAGATCCTGCTGTCATCATGAGTATGAACATGTTGAAAGCAGCAGGGTACTTTTGGGAATCGAGCCACTTTATCGCGAAAAGCATAACCGAAACTATCACCAAGAGACTGACAGCTGAGAAGTAATACGAAGCGTGCGTCCACGTGAGCTGGAGCTTTTGTCCAAAGAGCGTTCCGAGGTTGCTTGTAACTCCGATGTGGAGGGCAAAAACATAGGATATGAGGAACACACCTATGAGAAAGTTCAGTATCGCACCAGCCCTCCAGCTCACTTTGGATATGAAATATATAACGACGGACGTTACCAGCAGGGAAATCAAGAGAGTACTCAAAGCCACATCACATCCCTCCCTTCACAACGGAGAGAACACCGTGGATGTAATCCTTTGTATCGGCCAGGGCGTTTCCCATCTTCATCGCTCCACCGAGGAATATCTCAGGCTTTATGAAGACTGCTACCAGAAGCAATGAAAGTATGAGAGCAAGCGTGCCTGCGACGATCGGGTTGTCTGCTTTCTCATCAGTTTCTTCCTCGAACCAGAGTTTTACGTTCCACCTGACCACGTATCCAACCTCTATGAGGGTTGCCAGAAGCATCACGGCCGGGAAGAGGTAGTCCTTCATCGAGAAGAGTTCCATTATTATCCTGAGCTTACTCTGAAAACCCGCGAAGAGTGGAAACCCTACAAGAGAAAATGTGGCCATACTGAAAGAGGCACCAAGAACTTTGTGTTTTTTAAAGACTCCGTTCAGGTTCTTGTAGTTGTAAACCAAAAATCCCGCAACGAGGAATATCACGAACTTCGCCACGGCATCGTTCGTCAGATGAAAGTAAGCAAGTCCCATTGCTCTACTGGTTCCTTTGGATATCATCGCCACAACGACTCCAGCTTGTGCAACGCTCGAATACGCAAAAGCCTTGAGAAGGTTCTGCTGTCTTAGAGCTGCGACTTCGCCTATGATGATCGTTATCAAAGCTAACGTGTAGAGAACCCCCGCTCCGCTTCCATGAAACACCGTCCCGAAAAGTCTTCCAACCATGTAAAGTGCCGCAAAAGAGACAGAAGTTCCGAGAATCACTGGGGCGAGGTCGTTTCCACCGTAAACTCCAGACACCCAACCGTTGAGTGGGAAGAGCTTCGCCTCAACCCCTAAGCCTATGGCGTACAGAGTGGTTATTGCCACCAATGAGGAAGCTGATATGGTGGCCATAGAAACGTGTGCCATGTTCAAGCTACCCGTTGCGGTGTACGCAAAGATCGTGGCGAGAAGGTATATCGATCCGGCTATACCTCCGAGTATTAGGTATTTAAAGGCGTTGTAAAAGTTCTCTCTCCTGGAAGCTACCGTGACAGCGGTTATTGTCATTATCTCCATGAACACGAAGGAATTGAAGAGATCGCCGGTAAGAACGAACCCGTTTGCGGCAGCCATGAGGAGCATCAAGGATACTCCATAACTTTCTACAAGATTCGGCATCAAAGATACCAAGAAGAAGAAGAAGTTAACTACAAGAGCCGCATAGAAACTCGCGTTATCAAAAACGAGGTTTATACCGAACGGAGGTTTCCAACTACCCATCACATGGATTTCCACACTGTTGGGGAACCAAGACGCTAACAGAACAGTCATGTTCGTAACTGCTGCGAGGAAGAAGAGGGGCTTTGCCAATCTTTTCCACATAACGGATACAAATGCGAGTAGAAGCGGGATCGCGATAAGTAGGCTGATCATTCTCCCACTCCTTTCATGTTCTCAACGTCGATCGAGGAGTGTTTTTCTTTCACGCGTACTAGCAGGGATGCTCCCACAGCCAAAGTTCCGACTCCTATGACGATTGCGGTTAGAACAAGGGCCTGGGGCAATGGATCTACGAATCTACCGATCGCAAAGCTTGGAAAATTCTTCGTGTATATCGGAGCCTTCCCACCGTTCACATATCCCGTTGCAACTATGAATATATTCACGGCTGTATCTATTATGGAGAGGGATATCAAATGCTTGAACAAATTTTTCTGCGTCATTAGGCCGTAGACTCCTATTCCAACCAGTATTATCGATATGATGTATACCATCCTCATCCCTCCCTCTCTTCATGTATCTCGGCCACGACTCCTGAAAGCTCGGATCCGACCTTCAAACCTATGGTCATATACACTAGTGGAACGACACCTGCACTGAAGAGTGATCCAACGACACCGTTAGGAAGGAAGTTGAACAGGAATGCACCTCCAGCTGCAAGACCGATTAATCCAAATATGACGTAGAGCGAACCCATGCTGCCCTCAAGGGATTTAGAAACTATCATGTTCAGGGAGAACTCTTCGTTTGAGAGGTAGAGCAAAAGCACTGCAGCAGCTATGATGGTACCTCCTGGAAATCCCCCACCTGGCGTGAGGTGCCCGTGGACGAATATGTATATTCCAAAAAGTATTATCAGAGGGAGCAGTATTCCCGTACTGACCCTGAGGATGAAGTTGGGTTTTCTCCCGTATTTCATCCTTCTCGTACCGCCTAAGATAAGTCCAACTCCGACGGCAGATGCGAAAAGGACCGTGACTTCACCGAGGGTATCGAAAGACCTGTAGTTAACGACTATCGATGTCACGACATTTGCACTTCCATCCTCAAATCCTTTCCTCCCATAAACTCTTTCACTATGCGGAACTTGCTTGTCTCCTTCAACCCATTTAGTCGGACTAATAGAATTCACATCTTTGGCCAAGAAATGAGCGGAAACTCTGTCAGCCACATCAGCTTTTCCGTACGGAACAATCGTACCTAAAAACATAAAGAGCATGTACACGAGACCGGCTGCTACCAGTATTGCGTAGAACCTTCTCACTTGTCATCACCCCCTCTCATTCTGAAGAGGGTAACGAGAAGAACAGCCGTGACAAGACCCGCACCAACAGATGCCTCAGTTATAGCAACATCTGGGGCTCTCATGGCTATGAACAGAAAAACCGATACCAAGCTGAGAGCCGACATCGCTATGACAGCATCCAAAATCTTCCTGGCCTCAACCGCAAATATAGCAGCGGCTATCATTATTCCTCCAGCTAGCCAGATGAGTGCACTCATTCTTCACCACCACCTTTGTACTCGTCAACCTTCGTACAATCACACGGCTTGACTCCGGAAAGATAAGAAGCCCTTGCAAGAACAGAGCTTCCAACTGGATTAGTCATAGCAACGAACGCCACTATTATCAACGCTTTTATCAGAAACTCGGGTTTTGATACACCAACACCTATAACGGTAGAGAAGGTTCCAAGTGTCGTAGCCTTGGTACCAGCTTGGAGCCTGTTGTAAACGTCCGGCATCCTAAGTATTCCCAGTCCTCCGAGAAAATAAAAGAATGCACCTACGGCGATGAGGATATCTCCTATTATCACGTTGACACTCATTTTCTCCCCTCCAAATACCTCGATATGACGATCGTTTCAAGGAAAGACAGAAGAGCGTAAACGAGGGCTATATCAAGGTATATCGATCTGTTGAAAACGTAAGCCAACACAACTATGAGCCCAGTTAGCATAACATTCATCGTATCGAGTGCCGCTACTCTGTCTGAAGAGGTAGGACCGATGATCACCCTTATGAACGACAGTATGACTCCTATTCCGATGAGAACGAAGAACAGCACTATCATTCGAACACCCCCTTGAGCAGCTTCTCAAACTTCTGCGATATGTATTTTTCCTTGTTCTCCGTGGTTTTCACGTCAATCCAGTGTATGAAAAGTTTTTCGCCTTTTGCATCGACGCTCAGGGTACCGGGGGTAAGCGTTATGGAGTTGGCTAAAAAGAGCTTAGACGCATCACCTTTAAGGTCAGTTTTAACTTCAACAAAACCCGGATTGAGTGGGAGCTTCGGATTCAACACCCTGGCGGCTACATCGATATTCGCCTTGACCATTTCCACGACGAACACAGGTAAGTAAACGAAGACATAGTAGATGAACCTCCACAGAAGTTTCCAGTCATACTTTATACCCTGGTACTTCCTGAAAGTCAGAGTTACGAATATGGA
>JALVXE010000048.1:1351-3575 GCA_027038385.1 Thermotogaceae bacterium | reverse complement strand
TGTTTGGGGAAATGGCGGAAAAGTGGTCTGTGGAACAAATTACGACAAGGCTTGCTTCAACTCACCGAAGGTCAAGGAAGCCGCCAAGTTCTATCAGGAGCTCGCCAAGTATTCTCTTAAGACCAAGCAGAACGATATAGAAAAAGCCTTCGGAGAGGGAAGAGTTGGAATGTACGTAGGAGGTCAGTGGGTCATAGGAAAGCTCAACAGCACGTATCCAGATCTCAACTACTGGGTCGCCCTCGTACCTAAGCCGGATAAGGGTGGATTCCATGCATCCTTCGCCGGTGGAGAAGTTCTCGCCATAACCACCCAGACCAAACACTACGAAGCCGCAAAGAAGCTTGTTTACTTCCTCCTCAGATCTGACATAGCCATGAAGATAACCAAGGCCTACGCTGGAGTCGTCTACCCGAGCGATCCGAAAGCCATATACGATCCTTGGTTCAAAGACAACCCGCTTCACATAGTGTTCTTCAAGCAGGCTAAGACGGCTGTTCCAACACCTCCAACCCCGGCTTGGCCGAAGATTCAGTCTCTAGTGACCGAAGCGATCGAGAAGATCATACTCGATAACGCCGATGTAAACAAAGTTCTCGATGAGTACAACACGAAGATCCAGGAGGTCCTTGACGAGTATTCTAAGTGATTCCCAAGAGATCCTTCGGGGGGATCCCATTTGGGATCCCCTTTGATTTGAACTGGAGGTGAACTCGTGTCGGCGAGAACGAAAGAAAAACTCACCACCTTCTTGTTCCTTTCTCCTTGGCTGATTTTGTTCGCGATATTTTCGATATACCCCTTGATATTCTCCGTGATCGTCAGCCTCTCAAGGTACTCCGGAATAAACCCTCACATGCAGTTCATAGGCATAGCGAACTACGTGAGGGCGTTCCAGGATGATGTCTTCCTTACTTCTCTGAAGAACACTTTCCTCTTCGTCGTGGGGACGATACCGTTCACGACAGCCATATCACTCTTTTTAGCTATAATGATAAACGACAAACTTTTGCCGATGAGGGAGTTCTTCCAGGCTGGATTTTTCCTACCTTCAGTTATATCCATGGTCGTCATATCGCTCATATGGCTGTACCTTTACAGCGCTGAAGGGCCATTCAACATGATGATGGAGAAAGTCTCAGGTCCGCTAAAAAACAGCGTGACTTTCTTCAGGCACAGCGGTTTTCTCTCCTGGATAATCCTTTACATAATCACCTTGCTGATACTCTACGTACTAGACTTGATGATAGCGTTCGATGAGGATACTAAAAAGAACAGAGTCGCAGCTTATTTCATATCCGTAGCCACTTGGAGTGCGTTGCACATAGGTTTTTCTTTCACTGGATGGTGGTGGATACTAATAGCCTCCGTTGTAACCCCACTTGTGGTGATACTCGTTGATTCACTGTCTTTCAAAGAAAGGCTCAACGTTCGCTCCAAGCTTTTGATAACTTTTTCCTCCGTTGTGATATGGGAGACGATCGTGGCGCTTTCAAGCTGGATGGGAAAGGTGATAATGGATTATAGCGGAAGGATAAGTTTCCTGGCGAGACCTGAAACTGCCTTGTCTTCAATAATGGTCATGGACGTTTGGAGTGCGATAGGATACTACACTCTTCTCTTCATCGCGGGGCTTAGAAGTATACCAGACGATATATACGAGGCTGCAAAGATAGATGGAGCAAACAGATGGCAAATAACGCTCAGAATAACGCTCCCCCTCCTCAAGCCAACGCTCTTTTTCATAATAGCGATAAACACTATAAGGTCCTTCCAGATATTCACAGAGATATTCACGATGACCGGTGGCGGTCCGAGCCACGCTACTGAGACCATTGTTCACTACATGTATATAGTGGGCTTCAGGAGGTTTGAGATGGGCTATGCTTCGGCGATATCTTACATCCTCTTCGGTATAGTCATGGGAGTCACTTTGATACAAAAAAGATTTCTCAGGAGTGATGTGTGATGTGGACGAGGATCAAGTTCGTGATACTTCTGATACTTCTGGTAGTTCTGTTTCTCCCACTCATAATGATGTTCTTCACGTCGATTATACCTGAGGGAGATCCTTTCCACATAGTGATGAAAAGGAAGATACAGAACTTCCAACTTGGATCATCGACATATGGAAATCCACAGAAAGACCTGATTTTTTTGAATTTCTTCTTGAAGAAGAAAATATCCACGATTGGAAATGCACGATGGCGTGTAGTGGCCGGTA
>JALVXE010000048.1:0-1341 GCA_027038385.1 Thermotogaceae bacterium | reverse complement strand
ACGTCGTGAAAGCCGTGGAGATGAGGATCAAAACCGACAGGCATTTAAAACTCAGGATAGGCTTTAAAGGCGCCACGGAGGGGAGGAAGCAGTTTCTTCCGGCAGTTGATGTGGATACCGACGGCACTTGGAAAACAATGACTTTTAACATAGATCTATCAAAGCTCAACGGAATAGACAAGGAAAGAGTGAGTAGGATCTACCTGTCGTTTTCTGGAAACGGAAAGGTCTGTCTTGATGACCTGAACTTTCTGAACAAATTTCCCACACTCTACAATTTCATCAAAGTTCTTAAATACGACATGTTTGGTAGGTATTTGCTGAACAGCGCGATAATCTCTCTATCCGTCGTTATTGGGAACATGATCTTCTCATCAATGGTGGGATACACCTTTGCAAGAAAGAAATTCTTCTTAAAAGAAGCTCTCTTCGCGGTAATACTCGGGATGATGATGATTCCGCCTCAAACGACGATAATACCCGTTTTCATACTGATGAAAAAGATCGATTGGATAGACACTTATTGGGCGCTGATAGTTCCAGCCTTGGTCACGCCCTTTGGAATATTTCTCATGCGGCAGTACATAGAGCAGATTCCAAAATCTTTGGATGAAGCTGCAAAAGTTGACGGGGCGAACGATTGGCAGATATTCTGGAGGATAATAATGCCGCTCAGCAAAGCTCCACTTGCGGTTCTTGGGATAAACGTCTTCATCGGTGCATGGAACGATCTGTTCTATCCTCTTATACTGACAACATCCAAAGAGATGAGAACCGTTCAACTTGGACTCGCAATGTATCAAAAACTCAACACGGACTGGCCGTCTCTAATGGCAGCATCGACTATAGCAGGCCTGCCGGTGATGATAGTCTACCTGATCTTCCAAAAGAGGATAATCGCTGGGGTGTTGCAAGGAGCGGTGAAAGGATGAACTTTGACATAGTTATCGATAGGAAAGGAACGAACTGCTACAAGTGGGACATAAGACCAGATGTTCCGGGTCTTCCAGATGATCTCATACCGATGTGGGTTGCGGATATGGATTTCGCCGTGGCTGATGAAATACTAAGCGCTATGTCACAGAGGCTGAAACACGGGATATTCGGATACACGTTTCCTGGGGACGAATATTTCGATTCTATAATCAATTGGTGGAAAGATAGATATGGAATAAGCGTGAAAAGGGAATGGATAATACCGCTAACCGGAGTCATACCGGGTATGGCTCTTGCAATAGAGAGGTTTTCATCAAAAAACGACGGTGTGATAATCCAGCCGCCGGTTTACTGGCCCTTCAGAAGCGTTATAGAGCTAAACGATAGAATCATAGTTGAAAACAG
>JALVXE010000047.1 GCA_027038385.1 Thermotogaceae bacterium | reverse complement strand
GTGATATCCTCCGCTCTCAACAAAAAGCCGGATTTGATGAGCTCAGTCGTTGCGATCTCTACAGCCATATCCGCTATAACTATAAGCGTCTGGATATATATCTTAAGGGGGTGATGTTTTGCGAAGAGTTTTGATGTTAATCGCGTTGTCTTCGGTGATGTTTGGAACGGAAGTCATACTGATGTTTCCTAGAATCGATCTTAACAACGCACCGATTGATTTTTACAGCATCAAGTATGGAGATCTTGAAGAGATCACCGTTGTTTTCAAAGACGAAGATTACCCGAACAAATTCACGGACGTTCTTTATGACGTTTACAGATTGGTTAGGTGGGGAAGGATAGAGGATGTTGAGACTTTCTATATAAAAGGAAACACAGTAATTTTCCCAGATGATTACGCTGGTGACGCTACATTCTACCAGACTAAAAACCTTCACAATCACGCTGAGTTGCCAATAGACAAATTTCAGAAAAGGAACGGAAAGATTCTCGTTTATGTAAACACCTGGAACCACATGTTCTCAAACAAACCAATTTTGGGACTTGAATATGTCCCGTTTTATTTCGTTCCAAAGATTGGAAGCAGAGAAGATGTCGAGAGAATCTACTCTATTTACAAGTGATCATTTGGTTCTGTAAAGTCTATCTCCGGCATCGCCAAGCCCCGGTATTATGTAACCGTGCTCGTCGAGGTGATCATCCAGGGCGGCGACGTAGATCTCAACGTCTGGATGAGCTTCTTGTACTGATCTAACACCTTCCGGAGCGGCTATAAGTGATATGAGAGTGATCTCTTTTCCACCTCTTTCTTTTATTATATCGATCGCCTTTATAGAACTCACACCGGTTGCGAGCATGGGATCCGTTACGAATATAACACTGCTCTCATTGAGCTTTGGAAGCTTTGCGTAATACTCAACGGCCTGGAGAGTTTCTGGATCTCTGTATATACCTATGTGACCAACAGAAGCGTTCGGGAGGAGTTGCAAAATCCCGTCGGCCATGCCAAGGCCCGCACGGAGTATCGGAACTACTACGATACTGTTATCGTCAAAGCGATATCCTATCGTCTTCGATAAAGGAGTCTCGACTTCCTTTTTATGGACTGGCACTCTTCTTGTCGCTTCGTAAGCTATCAGGAGAGTTATCTCTCTTAGAAGCTCTCTGAACTCTTTCGGACCGGTTTTCTTATCTCTCATTATCGTTAGCTTGTGCTTAATCAGCGGATGGTCCACAACAACAAGCTTTCCCATTCTCGCACCTCCATATATAAAAATGGAGGCCCTGAGGCCTCCACGGTTTAAAGCTTTGAGAAATCAAGATGCTTTGCGTATAGCGGGAATCTCGAGCAGAGATCTTCGATCTTCTTTTTAACATCTCTCTGAATCTCTTCTGGGACATTTCCTTTCTTGTCTAGAACGTTCGTCAGAACTCTGTCTATGAGTTCGGCTATCTCTTCCATTTCGGATTCCTTCATGCCTCTTGTCGTCACCGCTGGGGTTCCTATCCTTATACCGGACGTAACGAATGGAGATCTTTTCTCACCGGGCACGGTGTTCTTGTTAACCGTTATGCCGGATCTCTCAAGGGCTTTTTCCGCGGCTTTTCCGGTGACGTTTTTAACCTCGTCTTTCGATTTCGACAGGTCAACCAAGAACAAGTGTGTATCCGTTCCTCCAGACACGACGTGATACCCTCTCTTTGACATAGCTTCTGCCAGGGCTTTTGCGTTCTTTATTATCTGCTTCTGGTATTCTTTGAAATCATCACTGAGAGCCTCTTTGAAAGCTACGGCCTTTGCGGCTATGACGTGCATCAGTGGTCCACCCTGTATACCCGGGAATATAGTCTTGTCTATCTTCTCGGCTATCTCTTCATGATTCGTAAGGATCATTCCACCCCTTGGGCCTCTTAAAGTCTTGTGCGTTGTTGTCGTCACGACGTGAGCGTATTCAAGTGGGTTCGGATAGAGTCCCGCCGCAACGAGTCCTGCAAAGTGAGCCATATCTACCATAAGGTAAGCTCCGACTTCGTCAGCTATCTTTCTGAACCTCTCAAAATCTATTATCCTCGCGTAAGCACTCCCACCTGCGACTATAACAGTTGGTTTGAACTGCTTCGCCATAGCCTCGACCTGATCGTAGTCTATCCAACCATCTTCGTTGACTCCATACTGAGCAACTTTGAAGATCTTTCCAGAGAAGTTAACGGATGCTCCGTGGGTCAAGTGTCCACCATGGGAAAGCGCCATTCCCATCAAAGTGTCGCAAGGTTTCATGAGGGCGAGATACACTCCCATGTTTGCTTGAGATCCAGAATGTGGCTGGACGTTGACGTACTTAGCGTTGAAGACCTTCTTCGCTCTCTCTCGAGCGAGATCTTCTGCCTTGTCGACCCACTCACACCCGCCGTAGTATCTCTTCTTTGGATAACCCTCTGCGTATTTGTTCGTGAGAACCGATCCCATAGCCTCTATGACGGCCAAGGATGCGAAGTTCTCAGAAGCTATAAGCTCTATTCCAAACTCTTGCCTTTTAAGCTCTCCGATCAAGATGTCGTAGAGCTCTGGATCGGTCTGCTTCACATGCTCCCACATACTCTTCACCTCCTCTGTCCTTTTCAACGAAGGATTTTACCACTACGCAGCTTTGAGTTGCGAAAAAATCCATGATTTTTACTTCAAATCCAATATCCAGAAATCTTTTCCACCGTTGCTTTGTGAGACATCTCCATCATCGGATTCCGTGTATCCTACCACTATGTATCCATTTCCAACGGCTACGGAATTCGCAACGTCGTAATTGGTGCCACCGAAAGTCTTCTCATAGTCCAACGTAAAGTCATCCTCGAGTATTCTCAAAACCCAGACATCGTAACCCCCTTTTTTCTCCGAGACGTCCCCATCACTCGAGAAAGTCTCACCTACGATCAGAAGTTTCCCATCACAGGATTTGGTTATTCCAAAGGCCCTGTCATCGTTACTGCCACCAAAAGTCTTTTCCTTTGCCAAGTTTCCCTCTTCATTTACCCTCAGAACCCACACGTCGTTTCCACCGTGGTTGTTACTAACGTCTCCATTACTTGATCTGGTGTATCCCACAACGATGTAATCATCGTTCACTTCCATGACTCCGTAGGCCTTGTCATCACTGCTGCCGCCAAAGTTCTTTTGCCAAATTGTGTTTCCGTCGTTGCTCACTTTCAAAACCCAGACATCGTCTACACCCTTTGTGTAAGAATAAGTGTACCCGACCATTATGTAATTTCCGTCAGAGGTGATTTCTACATCGTTTATGTAGTCATTTTCCGATCCACCATACGATTTGCTCCAGATCAAGTTTCCGTTGAAGTCGACCTTTATCACCCACCCGTCATCATTCCCGTTGTTTTCTGATACATCACCATCATTTGAACTGGTGAATCCAGCGACGACTATTCCATCTCTGTCTATCAAAGCAGCCTGAGCTTTTTCTTTATCCCAAAACCTCTCTACAATTTCAAAAGCCAAATTCTCTTTCGCCTCTTTTGGATGTATTTCTCCGTTTTTTACCTTATTAAAATAATCTACCGAACAATT
>JALVXE010000046.1 GCA_027038385.1 Thermotogaceae bacterium | reverse complement strand
TCCATTGTCTCAGGCATGTCCGGGTTCACAACTTCGACCGCGGCTATGAGAGCTACCTTGGGGTTTTCATATCCCAACCTGTGGGCTAGATCGACGGCGTTCTTTATTATCTCGACTTTCTGCTCGAGATTTGGTTTTATCACCATACCACCGTCCGTTATGAAATAAACCTTCTCGACGTGCGGAGTGTGAGCGAGTATCACGTGTGAGAGCAGCTTTCCACTCCTCAATCCCCATTCTTTGTTCAAAACGGCCTTCAAAAGAACGGAGGTCTTAACGAGCCCCTTCATAAGAACCTGCGCTTTTCCACTTGAAACAATTTTGACGGATTCTTCTGCTACTTTCTCATCTGAATTGAGTATGGAGACCTCAAAATCGAGACCGAGATTCTCCACGTTTTCCAAAGCATTTTCACTCTTTCCAAAAACAATGGCGTTTTCTATTATTCCTTCCTTCTGTGCTTCCTTTAGAGCCTTCAAGGCTTCTACATCTTCGCCTCCAGCTAAGGATACGATCGCTTTTCTTCCCCTGGCCATTTCTAAGAGATCATCTAAGCTTCTGAGCACGGTTTCACCTCCTAAGCCACTGCTGCGAATGAGTTTTCGAAAACTTCTCGAAGAGCCCCGATGTCCACTATCCCCCCTGTGATCTTCAGCCTTCCTGAGAAATCATAGGAAAAGAACACTTTCTTGAAGTACCTATCCTTATTCCCGTTAACGAGTCCTACTTTTGCGATTTTCAAGGCGTACTCTCCTTCACTAAGAGATATAAGGGCACAGTTGAAACAGGGAGGACTGTATTCGAAGTTCAAATCACTCTTTCCAGATTTTGCGAGATTTTTGAGATCCTCGAAAACCTCTCTGAATTCCGATAAGTTCCCGGAATCGAGATGATCAACAGCTTTGATATAGAGATCCAGAAAATCTCTGTCGATCCTTCCAGATTTGACAGAATCTGAGTAAAGCTTTTCAAGCTGCGATCTGTAATATTCCGATACTTTCCTTTCTCTCTTCGGAAATTCAAACTTTGGAAGAGTGTACAGAGCGATTCTCATCTACATCGCCCCGCTTTCAAACGGTAAAAGTAAGCCGCTTTGCGTCTATCCAGAGACCTTCCAAATCGTAAAACTCTCTTCCTCTCTCTGTGAATATATGCACGACAACATCTCCAGCATCTATTATCATCCAGTCGTATCCTTCTCCTTTGTCGTAGTATATTATCTCCAAATCGGTTTCCTTTTTTATGTACTGAACAATCCTGTCCCTCAAACTCTTCATATGAACGTCTGAATTCGCTGTTACTATGAAGAAGTAATCAGTTGGCATAGACGTCTCCCTCATATCAAGAACCACCGGATCTATCCCTTCCATTTTCTCAACGACATCGAAAATGCCTCTAACCACGTCCACTACACTCTCACCCCCAAATTGATTCTATCACATCTCTTCTATGAAGTTCTCCACGATCATCTTCCAGAGCTGTGCGGTTTTCGGAAAGTTGAATCCTCCCCCACCAAGAAGCACCACTGGAAAATCGTTGTTCTTAGCACACCTTGCAACTACTCTCGAAATTGAATCGTAAAATCTGTCTGATAGATCTAGACTCGACATCGGATCTCCTCTGTGTCCATCCACACCCATTTGAACTATCATGAGATCAGGTTTAAACGGCTTCACGAACTGTGGAATCATGGGCAAAACTCTCTTCATTATCTCCTGTTCACTTTCTGATGGCAACAAAGGAACGTTGAGATTTGTCTCGTCATTTTCACTCTCATATCCAGTGACGTAGGGATACTGAGTGGCTGGATGCTGATGTATCGACATCGTGAAAACGCTCTTGTCACCCTTGAATATCCTCTGGGTTCCATCTCCATGATGCACATCCCAATCGACTATGAAGACCTTCCTGAACCCTAACTTTTGAGCGTACCTTGCCCCTATCGCAACATCGTTGAATATGCATAACCCCCTGGCTTTGTTCTCGAAGGCATGATGCCAACCACCACAAAGGTTTACGGATAACCTGTAATCTTCTTTCAAAAGTTCGATAGCTCTGAGAGTAGCTCCTACAGATAAACGGGCTGGATCGAATAGCTCTTTTGAAACTGGTGTATCCAAATCCCCAGCTCTTCCTTTCCTTACCATATCTATGTACTCTCTGGTATGAACGAGCGCTATCTCATCCTCAGTCGCATATCTAGGATCGACAATATTCAAAGAGCTTATCTTTGAAAGCTCTTCAACTCCAGTCTTGCATCTTTCACTTCTCAGCGGGTGCCCTCTACCAAAATCGTAAGACAAGAGATCATCATTCCAAATGGCAGCAAATTTCACTTTTCATCACCTCCATCAAGAAACTCTATCTCGAATGGAGCCCTCACCATTATCTCGGGATGACCATCGTATTCCCAGAGCTCTCCATACACTTTTATATCCTTTCCCTCCAGTGATCGAAAATCAAAGTCCTTGAACATGTAATTGTATCCATCCTTTCTCGCTATGATGGACGAGAAGCTTCCCCTCGCTACATAAAGAGTGCGTGTTTCAAAAACCTCCTCGATGCGGTCTTCGAGCCACACGATCTTTCCTACCTCATTTTTCCAATGATCACCGCACTTCACGACCGGAGCGCTTCTCCATTTTGAGAAAATCCCCTTTCTGTTTTTCCAAGCCTTCTTGTAAGCTTCGATTACATCGTCTGAAAGACTCCTTACAGCATCTTCCTCGTATATCAAAGGCCTCGCAAGTCCGACTTCCGTGACGGAAGCCTCGTAAAAATAAACGTTCGTTCCGTCCCTTGCAAAGAGGTAAACCAGATTTCTTCCATATTCGTCTCTTCCCTTGATAACGTATCCCTCTTTGAACCTTTCGGTAAAGTCCTCGAAGAACTTCTTGGCATCTTCTCCGAATTCTCCAATCGGTTTGTTGCCAGGATGAATCTCCGGTGTGTCTATACCGATAATCCTGAAACGATCTTTCCCTATCCTAAAGGTATCTCCATCCACCACGTTGGTAGGCGTTAAATCGAATTTCCTCGCTTTCTTCCAAAAGTCGCTGTACCTTCCAGATGGGTTTTCGCGAGCGCACGATGAGATAAAGATCAACGCTACGATGAAAGCCACAAGGATCTCACGAAATGCTTTCAAACTATCCCTCCTCACAAACAAAATCCGGCTCCCGAAGGAGCCGGATAAATATGAAGATCCGAGTCACATCTTGCTTTCCCAGAGCCCATGAAGGTTGCAGTATTCTCTTGCCCACACTTCTTTCCCTTCAGGGATCTCAAATTCGGCTTCCGGTTCATCACCGGGTTCGAGATATTTTCTGTGTACAACACCATCGACTATGAGCTCTATGAAGACTATGTAATGTTCCTCAGCCATCGGATGCTTTGTCTCTTTTCCAACTTTTACCACGTACTTGTTTCCAACTCTTTCAACGTAAGGGACGTGTTTTTCAGTCGAAGTATCCGCCGTCTTGGCTTCTAGAAGTTCCGCACCTTCTAATTTTCCTTCTCCGTCGTTCAAAACTTCAAGCAGCGTTCCATCTGAAAGCTTGTATATTTCGTATCTCTTCATCGTGTGTCACCCCCGTCAAAGCTTCTTATGGCAAAGCCACCAATCAAAGCACTCGATCTCACCTTTCTTCTGAGC
>JALVXE010000045.1 GCA_027038385.1 Thermotogaceae bacterium | reverse complement strand
ACATAGTCTTCATAAGGAGAGATCTCGCTTCCCATTCTTTTGATATAAGTCAGGCCCTTGAAAAGGCTTTGAGAAAAGTCGATTTGGAAGATAAGGAAGTCATGTCAATCTTCACTGGAAAGAATTACAAGGAAGAGGATTTGTCGAAGATAGAAAAGCTCGTTTTGGAGAAATTCCCAGAGATAGAACTGGAGGTTTACGAGGGAGGTCAACCACATTACCCGTTCCTCATAAGTCTGGAATGAAGGCGATAGTCTACTTACCGATAAAGCCAGAAGTTGCGAAAGAGAATAACCTTCCAGTAAAGCTTCCTGTTCTCGCTGAGGATATTCCGAGGATAACTGAAGAGAACAGGGTGCCTCTTGATGTGATAATAAGGGGGCTGGAAGCACAGGTATCACTTGGAAAGGACGATAAGGAGTATTACTCCACATATCTTCAGTACTTCTATTATGAGAAATTCAAAAAGCTCATATCGGAGGGAGATCACAGAGCGGCTGAGGAGGTTTTGGAAAAGGCCAAAGCCATAGGTGAAGATTACAGGTATCATTTCTACAAAGGTATACTACTCAGAGAAACTGGAAACGAGAAAGAGGCGGAAATAGAACTGAAGATATCCTCATCGATGAATCCGAACTTCTCACTCGCACATTACGAGCTCGGGAGGATGTACATGAGGAACGCTGAATTCGACGATGCGGAATCCGAGTTTCTGAAAGCCCTGAAGAAGGATTCGGACTTTTCCCTTCCTTACGTGAAACTCGGGGATGTGTATCTGAGTAAAGGCGATGTGGAAAGAGCCGTGAGGATGTACAAAAATGCCCTTGAAAAATCGAGAGATCTTCCGGATGTCTACAACAGGCTCGGTGTCATAGAGAATTCCTTCCAGAACTTCGAAAAGGCTGAGTCCATGTTCAAAAAGGCTCTTGAGATATCTCCAAACTACCACGATGCCAAGTTCAACCTGGCGTTCACACTCACCAAGCTCGGGAAACTTTTTGACGCCATGGAGATCCTCATAGAGCTTGAGAAGGATCTGCCGGAGGATCCAATGGTGCTGAACGAACTCGGAGTGGTTATGAGAGAGATAGGCCTTTTTGAAGATTCCGTGGACAGACTCGATAAAGCTTCAAAGATCTCTGAGGATGAAGGCGTGAGGCTAAACTTGGCTAGAAGCCTGATGTTTGTTGACCGGTCCAGAGCTGAAGAGATTTTGAAGAATCTTACATCTGGTGAATTCTTGGAAGAAGCTTCAAGACTCCTGGATTACATGAAGATGAAAAGAGATATCGAGCTTGATGAGTTCGGAGACCTTGGAATCCTATCAAAGGAGATATCGAGCTGTGGTGACCTTGAATGCCTTCTCGAGAATTTGGAACCCTCAGAAGATCTCGAAGAGAGGATCGAATCTATCTTGGAGGGGTATGTTCTAAAAGGGTCGGATCTAGACACGATCAGTTTTCTCGACCTCGAGATGGCTTACATCCTCGCTGCGGAAGATTTCATCGAAATGGAGAGAAGGTCGGTGGAATTCTCAGCAGCTGTTTACGGAAGTGGCATCATGATCGCTGTATCGAGAGTCCTTCTTAGAGCAGTGCAGATGGGAATTTCAGAGGAAGAGGTAGATCCAGAGGTTCTGATAGATTCGGTCGTTCCGGAAATTCAGGATATACACTGGAAATTCTCACTGAAGCTCTCAAGAGCACTTGAGAGAATACCAAACGAAAGCCCAAAAAAAGGGAGCGACTTCGTCCTGTCGCTCCTTTACTATTTGAAGTTTGGAGATCCTCCGGATTCCTACATCCCTTGGATAAGACTTTTTCAAACCCAGAAGTAGCGATCCCTCTCCCACTCGCTGACGAATCTGGTGTACTCCTTCCACTCGGATTCTTTGGACTCGACGAATTTTTCGAATATGTGCTCTCCCAAGACTTCTCTCACCAGATCACTCTCTTTCGCTTCCTGAAGCGCTTCTTCAAGGCTTGAAGGTAGTGAAGTTATTCCGTGCTTTTCCCTGTCTGACTTGCTCATCTTATATATGTTCTCGTCGATTGGCGGGGGAGGAGTCAAATCTCTCTCTATCCCGTCTAGTCCGGCAGCCAGCATCACGGCGAACGCCAGGTATATGTTCGCGGAAGGATCTGGTGCTCTGTACTCTATCCTAGTTCCCCTTCCACGCGATTTCGGAACTCTTATGAGAGCACTTCTGTTTCCGAGTGACCACGCCACGTTCACAGGAGCCTCGTATCCCGGAACGAGCCTCTTGTACGAGTTGACGGTGGGATTCGTGACAACTGTTATCTCCCTGGCGTGCTTCAGAAGGCCCGCGACGAATCTCTTCAAAACTTCAGACAATCCCTCAGGATCCTTTGAATCGTAGAATGCGTTTTCATCGTCCTTGAAGAGGCTCATATGTGTGTGCATACCAGAACCGTTAACCCCAAAGAAGGGTTTCGGCATGAACGTAGCGTAGAGTCCATGGAATATCGCCATCGTCTTTATAACGAGTTTCACCGTTTGCGCGTTGTCAGCTGTCTTCACGACCTCATCATACCTGAAATCTATCTCATGCTGTGATGGAGCAACCTCGTGGTGAGCGGCTTCTATGTTTATCCCCATCTGAAAGAGGGCAACCGCAACGTCTCTTCTGACTTGTTCCGCAACACTAAGGGGCAGCTGATCGAAATAACTCCCGGCATCGAGGTATTCGAAAACCGGTTTTCCATCCTTCATGGGCACCATGAAAAACTCCATTTCAGGACCAGCAAACGCCCTGAAACCCATCTCCCTCGCCTTCTCGGCGACCAGCTTCAACCTGTACCTTGGATCCCCTTCAAACTGCTTTCCATCCGGTGTGTAGACATCACAGATAACCCTTGCACTCTTCACCCCGTCCCTAGTCCAAGGAAGAATGGCAAAGGTGGATAGATCAGGAACGAGGTACATATCAGACTCCTCAATTCTGACGAAACCCTCTATCGAGGATCCATCAAACATCATGCCGTTTTTAGCAACTTCGGGAAGCTCTGCAGATGGTATCTCGACATTCTTAACCGTTCCGTTTATATCCGTGAACTGGAGCCTGACGAATTGAACGTTCTCCCTGTCCATTATCTCCTTTATGGCGTCCACATCCACCGAGATCACCTCACTTCAAAAGATCGAGTATGAGACCGTTTATCTCCCCAACTCTTGCGGCTATGTTAAGAGTGGGCCTCTCCGAAGCGAAGAGTGCGTTCGCTATCTCCTCCAGCTTCTCGTTAACCTTTTCAGCCACCACATGAAGCTTCGGACTGCTGCTCTCGAGATCCATCTTTCCGGATATCCTGTAGAGCTTCTTCTCTATAAGCTTCAAAAACCTCTTGATCTTGCTCTTGTAGACGTTCAGATTCTTCATCGTTGGTGATCTCGCTAGCTCATTTCCGGCCTCTATTATCTCTTCCACGATCTCCTGAAGCTTTCTCTCGAGCTCTTCGACCTCCGCATCTCCAAGTACTTCGAAGAAGCTCTTCTCCTCAATAGTCTTGTAGCGCTTCTTCCCCTTTCCAGATGACCTCTTCTTTCCCTCTACTTTGCCACTACCCTTTACCTCACTCTCGCCAAGGGGATTTATCCTCAAGATGCTCTCCTCCTGAGATCAGACTTTCGCTTCTTCTTT
>JALVXE010000044.1:1441-3662 GCA_027038385.1 Thermotogaceae bacterium | reverse complement strand
CGCTTCCTCGAAGTCCTTCATACTTATAACGCTCCTACCTTCTCTGGCGGCCAGAAGTGCAGCTTCGTTTATAAGATTCTCCAAATCCGCTCCGACGAATCCGGTGGTTCTCTTCGCCAATATCTTGACGTCGACGTCGTCTGAGATTGGCTTTACTCTCATGTGGATTTTGAGTATCTCTTCTCTTCCACGAATGTCTGGGGGATCAACGACGACCTTCTTATCGAACCTGCCAGGCCTCAAAAGAGCGGGATCCAAGATATCTGGTCTGTTTGTCGCAGCCATGACGATTATTCCCTCTTTAGAATCGAATCCATCCATCTCAACAAGGAGCTGATTCAGGGTTTGTTCTCTTTCATCGTGACCTCCACCGAGGCCCGCTCCTCTATGCCTTCCAACGGCATCTATCTCGTCTATGAAAACTATACATGGGGCATTGGATTTGGCCTGGTTGAAGAGGTCCCTCACCCTAGCAGCTCCGACACCGACGAAGAGTTCCACGAAATCTGAACCCGATATGTGAAAGAACGGAACATTAGCCTCACCAGCCACAGCCCTTGCAAGGAGAGTCTTACCGGTTCCGGGAGGACCGACGAGAAGTATTCCCTTTGGCATCCTAGCTCCTATTCTGTTGTACTTAAGGGGATTTTTCAGAAAATCGACGACTTCTTGAAGCTCCTCGACGGCCTCGTCAACCCCTGCGACGTCTTTAAATGTGACTCTTCTTTCACCAGGCTTGAACATCCTAGCCCTGCTTCTTGTAAAGGTCATCGCATTGTTACCCCTGCTCGCTATCGCACGCATCACGAATATCCATACGAATATCAGGAGTAACGTTGGGATGAGAGTTCCAAGGATGTTAACCCATACAGAGTTTGATATGGTCTTCTCTCCCGACACCTTGACACCTTTTTCAGCAAGTTTTTTCAGAAGGTCGCTGTCTTTCTCGATCCACGGGGCGTATATCTCATAGTACCTCCTATCTCCCTTGAGGTGAAATTTAACTGAGCCATCGTCGCTTATTGATACATCTGACACCAGGCCTTTGTCGACGTATCTGAGGAATTTCGTGTAGTCCACTTTGACAGTAGGAGGCTCTGTAGAGTACATAGCCTTTGCAAACCAGAAGAACGATAGAATTATCAAAACCGCTATGATTATGTTCACTACGTTCATACGGTTCAAGGTCTATCCCCTCCTGTGAATCGTACGGACACCTTAAGATCTTTTCCAACAAAGTTCCTGTCGATCATCTCCCCTCCTATCCACACCACTTTTCTCCCGATCGCTATCAGCGGTACCTCATCTCTCAAGTAAGCCGGTATTTTTCTCTCTATCAGAAAATCTTTCAGCTTCTTTCTGCCGATTCTATCACCTTTTCTTCTGTTTCTTAACACCATACCTTTTGAATATTTTAAACCGCTTCCACTCTCTACCGTAACCACGAAGTCATAGAAATCGTATTTTCCTTCTTTCAAACTGTGCTCTATCTCATCCCTGGATAGTTTACCAACATACACTCTGTTCAAAGAACTCCAAACACCAAAGTCATTCCAAAATTCTACTTTCTTTCCTGTTCCGAGAACTTCCAGAGATCTGGTCACATCCAGCCAAGATGGGATTTTTCCCGTCAGATGTTCCGTCACTTCCCTTATGATCTCCGCGTTCAGAAGATCGTGCCGTCTCATGAGAAAATCGTATCCAAGTTTTAGTCTTCTAACGTTTCTCATCTCACGATCGATCACTGATCTCAGATAATCTTGAAACATCCCTGCGCTTTGCGAAAGCCTGAAGAGTGAATCCTCAACAGATGGGTTTATTTCTCTCAAAACTGGCAACACTTTGTACCTTATGAAGTTTCTCGTGTACTTCAAGTCTAGGTTGGTCTCATCGATCACGTATGAAAGCTTTTCCTCAGATGCGTATTCTTCGATCTCTTTCCTCGTGAATATCAAGAGTGGCCTGATCAAACAACCACTCTTAGGTCTCATACCAACGAGTCCTCTGACACCAGTTCCACGAGCGATTCTGTAAAGAATGGTTTCTGCCAAATCATTTTTGTGATGGGCGGTTGCTATGAGATCAAAACTTAGCTTTCTCTTCAAGTTCCTGAGAAACCCGTATCTTACCCTTCTGGCGGCTTCTTCTAGACTTTCTCCCCTGTTTCTTTCAACTTTGATCTTTTTCACGGTACATGGTACGCCAAACTTTTCGGAAATCG
>JALVXE010000044.1:0-1431 GCA_027038385.1 Thermotogaceae bacterium | reverse complement strand
CATCCCTTTCTGAACTCTCTCTCAAACCGTGATCCAGATGTGCAACATGGAGATCCAAATCGAAATCCTCAGACAGAACAAGGAAAGAGTGTAGGAGGACTACGGAATCAACTCCCCCCGAAACCGCCAAGATTATTCTCTGTCCCTTCTTGACCAGTCGTTCCTTCGCTATGAATTTCTTCATCTTCTCTATGAACATTCAATCTCACCAACCAGATATCCGGTTCTAGACCAGGTTTGTAAACCGAAAGTGCCACGATCTTCCCATCTGGTGAGAACGAGGGATAGAAAACGTCGTAGTCTATGAAATTGGTGATGACCTTTTCTTTTCCACTTCTCAAATCCTTGTACCAAAGTCTGTAAACGCCATCCCTGTTGGAAACGAAGATCATCGAGTTACAATCGGATGATATGTCGAGGTCATGCTCGTTGTACTCGCTGTTTTCAACTGTCAGAACACTCCCATCTTTCGTCAGTTTGTATATCCCAAAATCTGCACCTTTTAGCCCTACGAAATACAATTCCCCACCGCACATCTTCGGGGAGAAGACGTACTTGAAAGGGAGTTCGATCTTTGTGGAAATCTTCGTGGTTATATCCTCAAGGTACAGTTCGTTTCCATCTCCCGTATCCTTCAGATAGACGATGTGGTTCTCATCGACCCATCTCGGCATGTAAGCTGCTACTCTCCTTGATCCAGCAAGTCTTCTGATTTTTCTGACATCTCCGCTAATTGGGATAGTGTATATCCCCCAATTGCCCGTGAAGGATCCTTGGAATAATAGCGTGCTTCCATCTGGCGAAATCGACGGAAAGTACTCGCTGCTTCCAGGTAATCTAAGTGATGTCATAGAACCGCTTTTCAAGTCTATCATGAATATGTCTCTGTTCCCGCCGTTTCTATCACTTGAGAACACGAGATATCGTCCATCCGGAGAGAAAGATGCATACTCTTCAATAGAGGATCTGTAGGTTAGTCTGAGGAACTTCCCCCAGTCTCCTTCTTTCAGTTTCAAAAGAGCTGCTTTCTCAAGTGGAACAGAAGCCGCATCTATTAAGAAGAATCTGAGAGGGAACGGTGAATTCGGAGACCTCGTGAAAGTCTCAATTTTCCTTCCGTTTTCTTTCCATATGACTCCGTATTTTCCACTCTCATCCACCAAGAATATGGCTTCGAAGTTCAGATCATATTCGGAGGATGTCCCGTTGTGAAGTTCCACATAGTCTGGGGCGAGATCTTCAATCTTCTTCCATACTTTCGAGAATAACTCGTCCGCCCCGGCACCGACAACGGTTTCTATACCTATATCAATCTTTTGTGAAAAAAACGAAACTGCGGTAAATAAAATGAGAAATACCGATACTATCCTCATGCTGTTTAATTATCCAATATTCGTCTTTCGTGTTCAAGTACTCAGCAAGTATGTTGGG
>JALVXE010000043.1 GCA_027038385.1 Thermotogaceae bacterium | reverse complement strand
TCTTTGAAAATAGACTACTTTCTCCTCGCAACATTCTTCTCGTTCTTCGGACTGACGGACAACTTGATAAGTATCATAAACATCACCCTAAAAAGCTCAAAAGAGGTTTTTCTGATTTCCGCTCTAAGCAGTCAGGTGATAAGCAACGTTCCTGCGGCACCTCTTTTCGCGGATTTCACCAAAGATTGGAAAGCCCTACTTCTAGGGGTAAACATCGGGGGGTTTGGGACCCTTTTCGGGTCTATGGCAAACCTCATAGCGTACAGAATCTATGTAAAATCAAGAGGTCCCGGAAGATTTCTTTTGAAGTTTCACATCTACAGCCTTTCCATGTTCTTCTTTGGAATCTTTTTGTATTTTCTCCTGTACTCGAGATGATCGAATGGATGGCCTTTGACTAATCCGCTTTGATATTTTAAGATTCAAAAGAGGTGATATTATGGATTTAAGGCCGCTCGTCGTTTACGCGCACTCTCTGCGTGCTACGGACATCCACCTTTCTCACGGGATATACCCACATTTCAGGATTGACGGAGAGCTGGTCCCGCAGGAAAAGTACGGTGAGATCTCTGGAAGCGATATAGAACAGGCTGTGAGAGATCTATTCGAAGATCTCGGTCTCGAATTCGATGAGAAGAAGAGGGAGATAGATTTCTCCTTCACGGTAGCGGGACAGATAAGGATCAGGGGAAACTTCTACTACGAGAGGGGAGAACCCGCCCTCGCACTGAGGCTGATCCCAAGGAAGATAAGATCCATAGATGAACTCGGTCTGCCCCCAGTCATAAAAGACATAGCTGACCAAGACTTCGGTCTCATAATAGTCACAGGACCTACGGGCAGTGGAAAATCGACGACGATAGCCGCCATGATAGATTACCTAAACGAAAAATACGCTTATCACATAATAACTATAGAAGATCCTATAGAGTACATATTCGACAACAAACGTTCTATAATCCATCAAAGAGAACTCGGCAGGGATACCATGTCTTTCACAGATGGTTTGAAGTATGCTTTGAGACAGGATCCAGATGTCATACTCGTCGGGGAAATGAGGGATCTGGAGACCATGTCACTTGCATTGACTTCAGCAGAAACAGGACACATCGTTTTCGCCACAGTCCATACGAATTCCGCCGCGACCGCTCCTGAGAGGATAATAGATGTTTTTCCGGCCCACCAGCAGAAACAGGTCGCACTCCAACTTGCAAACACCCTCAGGGCAGTCATATATCAGAGGCTTCTGCCAAGGGTGGGTGGTGGAATGGTCGCGGTCCAAGAGATAATGGTAGGAACGCCGGCCGTCTCAAACCTCATCAGGGAGGGAAAACTCCACCAGCTCGACGGAATCATACAAGCTGGTGCGAAACACGGAATGATACTCTTCGACGACGCACTCCTGGACCTTTACAGAAGAGGGATAATAGACAGACAAACCGTTCTGGACTACGCCAGATCACCTGAGGAGGTGATGAAGAAACTTTGATAGACATAATAAGCTCCGTCATACCGAAGGTTAAAAAGAAACTCGTAGAGGTTGAGGAAAAGTTGACTTCAACGACCGATCCAAGAGAGATAGCGAAGCTCTCTAAGGCCTATTCAAGGCTCAAGGAGATAGAAGAGCTCAAGGAAGATATAGACTATCTCTTGGAGGATATAGAGCTCTGGGAGGAGATATCGAAAGAGGAACCTGCGGCTCTTGAAGAGATAGAGAGAACCAAGAGAAAGATAGACGAGAAAATCTCCAGGATAGTCTCACTTCTAATACCCCAAGAGAACATGAATGGAGTTTTCATGGAGATAAGGGCGGCGGCTGGTGGCGAGGAAGCAGCGCTCTTTGCTGCAGATTTGTTCAGAATGTACAGCAGGTATTCCGAGAGAAAAGGATGGGATGTAGAGATCGTGGATTTCCACAAAACGGATCTTGGAGGGTATAAGGAGATCGTCTTCTTCGTGAAGGGGAACGATTCGTACAGGTTTTTGAAATATGAGATGGGAGTTCACAGAGTTCAGAGAGTTCCGGTCACGGAATCCGGTGGGAGAATACACACATCGACTGCCACGGTCGCGGTCCTTCCAGAAGTCGGAGATGTGGAAATTGAGATAGATCCGAAAGATCTGAAAATAGAGACATTCAGGGCATCTGGACATGGCGGCCAGTACGTGAACAAAACGGAATCCGCTGTCAGAATAACCCACATACCGACCGGAATAGTCGTCTCGATACAAACTGAAAGATCTCAGCACCAGAACAAAGAGATGGCGATGAGGATTCTCAAGGCTAGACTCTACGAACTCGAGCAGCAGAAGAAGAAATCCGAGATAGACGTTATGAGGAGGAGCCAAATAGGAAGTGGTGACAGAAGCGAAAAGATTAGGACGTACAACTTTCCACAAAGCAGGGTGACAGATCACAGGATAAACTACACAAGCTACAGACTCGAAGAAATCCTGGATGGAGATTTGGACGAGATAGTTCTGAAGCTTCAGGAGGCGGAAGTCAGGGAGAAAATCGCAAGGGGTGATTTCTTTGAAGATAAATAGAGAAGACATAAAAATCCTTTACACCCTCGAAGATATAAGAAACGTCGCTGCAAAGATGGGAAAGGAAATAACTGATTTTTACAAGGACAAGACGGACGTCATATACGCAGTGTGCATACTCAAAGGCGCCATACATTTCTTCACGGAGCTCGTTTTGAACATAGGTATAGATGTCGTGTATTCGTTCATTCATATCACGAGCTATTCCGGAATGGATTCAACAGGCAGGATAAGGGTTAAATCCTGGCTTGAAGAAGATCTTGAAGATAAATACCTCCTCATCGTGGAGGATGTCGTGGACACGGGTTTGACATTAAGGTACATCATGAGATATCTCAAAAAATACAGACCTAAAGACATAAGGATCGCGGCTCTTGCAGAGAAGAGTTCCCACGATCACGGTATAGACGTGGATTTCGTGGGGTTCAAGTTGAAAGACCAATTCCTTCTGGGATATGGTCTCGATTACGACGAGAGGTTCAGGAACCTCCCATTTTTGGGGTACGTGGAAAGATGAGGAGCGGTAGGAGCATAATATTGGCCCTCGTGGTGATGCTGACCGCCATATTCCTCGGAAATGCGATTATGAAAGTTATCTCCTCGTTTGGTGGTAGATAGTCTTGAGCACCTTAGAGAATGTAAGCAAGATACTCATAGAGTACCTTCCGGTTTTGGTTCCAAGTGTCGGTCTGAAGGCCATTGTATCTCCCATATACGGAGATATCAGCGCTTGGGTTATCTCCCTTTGGATAGTCTTTCCAGTTTTGGCTTTGGTCCGGATCATTGGAGGTTTCTCCTTCATATCATTGGTGGGGTACGTGATCCTTACGAAAGCCGTTTACACATTGGTATCTAAGAGAAAATCCCCAAGCTTTTCCTACATGACACTGTTCGTTGGAATCGGTGCATCGGCAGCTTACTTGTACATCAAGGGCTTTGATCTTAAGGGATCCGCGTATTCATTTGATGTTCTTGGAGCTTCGCTAGTCGTATCTGTTATACCATCAACTGGTGGAACGGCCGAGCTGTTCTTAGCTCTGTCTTTTGCCGCTACTGCTCTCCCAAAAGGAATAGATATGATCGTCTATCCCATCATGATCTTGTCGGCCATCGCT
>JALVXE010000042.1 GCA_027038385.1 Thermotogaceae bacterium | reverse complement strand
TAAGAGAAGTGTCAGATATCATGCTCTTTGAGGATTACGACCCCATATCTGGGCTTCCGGGCGAGAGGGCTCTCGCAAGGGATCTCGAGAAGCTTAAATCGAGCGGTATGGGTTTCTCATTGATCGTCGTCAAGATGGTCAACATAAGAAAAGTTTGGCAGCTATATGGTCAAAGCGTCAGGGGTAGAGTTGTGAAAAGCGTTGCAAGAAGGTTGAAAAACTCTCTTGAAGGTCGTCCCAGAATGTACTCCAAATCTGGTGACGAGATAGTCGTAATCCTTGAGACCGTATCCCATCAGTTTCTCGCGTCTACCCAGAGAAAAATCCTTGGAGGATTTTTGAGGGTTTTCAGAGTGGATACTGACGAGAAACCGGTATTCGTCAGGTTGTCCGTTAGGATAGGATACGCGATATATCCGGAAGATATCGACAACGTCCAAGAGCTTTTTGAAATCGCCAAAACGAGGGAGATTTCAAATTAAAGACACCGGATTCGGTATAACCTTCCAGTTTCTCCTGTCTTTAACACTTATCTCTGAGAAAATTTCTTCCAGGGTGCTCGTCAGATCGCTGGTTTTCACTATGAAATGGTAGGTGTGTTTTCCCTTTATCTTTGAGACGGAGTATTTCGAAGGGCCAAGAACCTCTCCAGTTTTCACGATAGAGGCCACAGATTCCGCCATTTCCCAGGCGAGTTTCTCATCTCTTGAACTGTAGAGAACGTGGACGATATCTGAAAACGGAGGATAGTTGAGCTCTTTCCTTCTTTTCAATTCATCTTCATAAAATCCTTCGACATCACCCTTTTTGATGTATTCCAAAAATTCTGGATCCATTCCCCAGTGCTGAACAATTACATCACCTTTGCCAGCTCTACCGCTTCTCCCAGCAGCTTGGTGAGTTATTTGGAAAGCTTTTAGCCTTGCTGTGTAATCTGGGATAGCCATGAGTCCATCGATGTCCATTATCACGACCAGCCTTATCCTGTCTATATCTATACCCTTCACTATCATCTTCGTTCCAACGAGAATATCCACTGATCCTTTTTCAACCATATCCAAAGTCTCTATGAATCTGTCTGGTGACGATATAGACTCTCTATCCGCTCTTCTCAGCTTTGCCTCTGGAAAGAGCCTTTTGAGTATTCTTTCTGCTTTTTCACTTCCCATCCCGAAAATCTTCAGCATGGCACCGCATCTTGGACACCTATCGAATGCCTCAACTTCTTTTCCGCATATGTGACACTTAAAAGTTTTGGAATCTATGTGAAAAGTCATGGCGGTATCACATCTATCACACTTCACAACGTACCCGCAACGCGGACATTTCACCCTTCCGTACCCTTTTCTTCTAACGAATATCATTATTCCATTTCCGTTTTTCAGATTTTCTCCTATCTTCCTGAGAGTTTCCTTGGAGAACCATCCTCTTTCGTCTCTCATATCGATGATGTTTATCCTCGGAGGAGTGTGCTTTCTCGATATCCTTATGAAGTTGTACTCTCCCGATTTTGCCTTGTAATAATCCTCTATCCTGGGTGTTGCAGAGCTGAGTATCAGCGGTAGCTGGTATTCTTTTGAGAGAATTTTCAGAACCTCTATCCCGTCGTACACTACTCCATCCCTTTGAAAATAGCTCTCGTCATGCTCCTCATCAGCCACGATGACATTCCAGATGGCTGGGACGAACGCAGCACTCCTAGTCCCTATCAAGATATCGCTTTTTCCGAGGACGCTTTCAATCCACCACTTCATCTTCCTCGCTTTTGAGAGGTAGCTGTGGTAAACGCCTATATTCATGTCTGGAACTCTTTGCAGAAACCTTCTTCGAAGCTGTGGGATTAACGATACTTCTGGCACGAGTACTAGTGACTTTTTCCCTTTGAGGTACTCTATGAAAACTTCCGTTTTTCCGCTTCCCGTGTCTCCAAAAAGTATGTTCACGCCACTCTTTATGGATCTCAAAGCCCGCTGTTGATCGTCCCTGAGTGTTATGTTTTTCCTCATTGTAGCTTTCGATATGATCCCTATTTTCATCAATCTTTCAACAGTTCTTCTCTTGAAATTTTCCAAAAGCTCTGCAACACTCACCGTTCCTTCTTTCAGAACGAATTTGATCAGTTCTTCCTCCTCTTCCGATAGATCCTGCTTGATTATCTCGGATATGTCCATTCCTATTGAGACTATTTCCTCCCTTTCAGTTAGGGTCCTGGGATACTCGAATTTTCCTTCTACTTTAGCAAGACCACTTTTCACCATCTTAACAAGTTCTCTGGCGCCTTTCTCAGTCAGAAAATCATTTAGAGGAATTTCATTCAAGGCAGAGAGTGGTGATGTCGGAACGACGAGGAGCTTTTCATAATCGTCAAGACCGCTTGGAAAATGAAGAGAGATGTATTCAGATATTGGATATCCATAAAGTTTTGAGAGAGTTTCAGAAAGCCTTATTCTCTTTTTGTCAAGCCCAAACGGAAGTTTTCCCAGGATCATTCCAATTGGAGTTCCACACTCACCTACCACCACACCTTTGTGGAGACCTTTCCTGTAAACCAGCACTCTCGATCCTAATCTCAGAATGCTACTGCTTTCAAAGCATTCCAAATCCCTGTGTCTCAAGTACGCGACCAGATAATTCATTTTACATCCCGTATTCGCCCTTTATTCTCTCAAACGCTAAAGCATCGCTGACGCTCAGGTTTAAGGCTATAACGGAGATCTCACCGGAGGATATCCCGTTGTCCTTGAGCTCTTTTATTATGTCTCTTATCCTTTCGTCAGCGCTCAATGGATACCTTCTTTTCACGTACCAAATCCTGTTCGACATGGATTTGAGGATTGCTTCCTTCTTGGCAGGATTTAGACTTTCTAAAAATTCCTGCGGTTCGTACATATCCACTTCAACTTGTGTCAAAGACTTGACGTACATAAAGGATTTCATCTCGAAGATCGATTCGAATCCAAAGCTTTCCTCTTTGTATATGAAACTCATCAATCTCTCCAAATTGTCAAATATACCGAGAAGTCCTCTCTTTAATATGTAGACGCTGTCTGGCACCTGATCCGGTGCTATTAAAATACTCCCAGATGGAAGTTCAAGAGATTTCATCTATCTTCACCTCTTCTTGGGGAAACCTTATTAGAAACCTGATTAGGTACTCGAACCATTCCGGATCTTTGTTGAGCCTTGATATCTTTATGCTCCTGCGCATGACCTCTTTCATGAGTTCATCATCATCTGGATAGAAGAGCATCGCCAACTTCGCAGAATACATCGCTCCGTACCTGTCCTCCATCTCGTCCATGTATATCCTGAGCGCACTCAATATGAACTCCTTGGATTCTGGTCTGTCTGGAAACTTCTTTACGAAAGCCAATCTGTGAAGGACATACCTTATTATGTCTTCTTCCTTCGATGTTATCTCTACAACGGCTTTTGCCTTTTCGGGATCGTCGGGTAGTTCTGGCAGTTTCTGTATGGAGAGCATCTCCTCGAGCGCTTCTAAAATCTCCTCTTCACCTTCAGTTTTGTCCATTATCGTCGCGATCTTCGCGACATCCACACTCTTTTCGAAATCGCTTAAGACGTCCTTTTCTATGTAGTTGACCAGCGACGCGTTAAGGGATTCCACGAGAAACTTCAACACGTTTTTGTATTCTTCTTCGTCATCCATAACGTCTTTTTTGGTATAT
>JALVXE010000041.1 GCA_027038385.1 Thermotogaceae bacterium | reverse complement strand
TTTGGGGGGTGGGGGTGATCTTTATATCTATATCTACCCTAAGCTCACCGGCGAGAATTGTATTTGTAAAAATGTTAAGATTCAAGCAACATAATGTTACAAAAATCTTAAGAGGTGATGAGTAGATGATACTGAAAAACGCTCTAGTGCTGCAAAATTCGACATCTGAAGTTAAAAAGGCTGACTTAAGGATAGAGGATGGAAAGATCTCAGAGATTGGAAAGATAGAGGAGGATGGAGTGAATCTATCCGGAAAGCTCATCATGCCAGCTTTTTACAACACTCACACGCACGCTGCGATGACGATAATGAGGGGAATATCGGATGACAATCCGTTCGACGTGTGGCTCTTTAAGAAGGTTCTTCCGATAGAGGATAAACTGAACGGAAAGATGGTTTACTATGGAACTATGCTGGCAATGATGGAGATGGCTTCAAAGGGAATAGCTGGTTTTGTCGATATGTACTTTTTCCTCGATGACGTTGCAAGGGCTGTTGAGGATTTCGGAATGAGAGCTTTCGTAACTAGGGGACTCGTAGATGAGGGCGGTGATGATAACGGAAGACTTGAGGAGAACCTGGATTTCGCGAGAAGGTGGAACGGAAAGGGATTGATAAAGGCTGGATTCGGGCCACACGCTCCGTACAGTTGCTCTAAGGAGTATTTGAAGAAGATCTCGGATGTTGCAAAAGTAGAAGGTTTGCCCGTTCATATCCATCTTTATGAGGCTTCCTGGGAAAGGGAGAAGTACGATTACAGAGAAGTTTTGAAGATATTCGAAGATGTAAAGCTCATAGTCGCTCACGCAGTGCAGTTTGAGGATGACGAGATAAGAGATCTTGCCAAAGAAAACATCTTTGTATCTCACAATCCATCGAGTAATTTGAAACTGGGTAACGGCGTTGCGAAAATTGCGAAGATGCTGAAAGAAGGAGTTAACGTATCGCTTGGAACCGACGGGGCCGCGAGCAACAACTCATTGGATATCTGGCACGAGATGAGGCTCGCCACGCTTCTACAGAAGATGAAAGACCCAGAATCGATGAAGATACATCAGGCTCTGGAGATGGCCTCAGAATCTGGAGCGAAAGTTTTTGGGATAAACGCCGGGAGGATAGAGATCGGAATGGATGCGGATCTTATAGTGATCGATCTTGATAAGCCCCATTACAAACCCATAGATAGGATCAAATCTCACATAGTGCATTCTGGAATGGCCTCGGATGTGTTCGCCACGATGGTAGCCGGAAGGTGGATTTACTACGATGGGGAATTCCCAACTATAGATGAGAGCAAAGTTGTCGAAGAATTCGAAAGGGAGTACGAAGTTCTGATGCAGGGGGATGGATCATGAAGATTCAGCTTCTCGCAATTGGATTTCTTTTGATATTTCTTTTGTTCATATCCTATCAATTCAAACTCCCATGGATAGAGTTCTTCGAGCTTAAAACGATGGACATGATGTATTCGATGAGAGGGGAGATCCATCCGAAAAAGCTCCACACGGTTGTTGTGGGAATAGACGAAAAATCTTTGGCTTCTTTTGAAGAAGGAGTCTACTCTCCCATAAGGAAGAAAGTCGTCCAGGATTACTGGCCTTGGTCGAGGGAGAAATTCGCCTGGGTGCTGATGAACCTCATAAAAGCAGGGGCAAAGGCAGTGCTCATAGATGTTTCCTTCACGAATCCTAGCGAGGAGGATCCAAAAGGCGATATGATGCTGATGAGCGTTCTGAATATAGCACTGAGCAAAAAGGTGGGAGTCGTTATAGGTACCTATCTCATAAACAAAAGGCAAACGTTCCTCCTCTATGGAAAGAAGATGAGAGAAGAGCTTGAAAAGAACACCTACTATCTCAAGTACGCCTACTTGATGAAGCATTACAGAGAACTCGAGCTATTAAGGCCTATAAAGGTTTACAAATTAAGACCACCGATAGCGAAGTTTTCGATGGTCGCACCATCTGCGAGCTATGAAGTGGGATCACCTGATATAGATGGAACTATTAGGACGTTGCCTCTTTTCATCGAAGAGGTGTGGGCGAACGAGACTGGAAGACTCTCTGGATTTCTGCCACACATGGACGTCTTGGGTGTAGCCTTTTACTTCGGTGAAGATCCGAAGAACCCCGTTTTAGCGGTTGACTTCAAAAAAAGAGTTGTCGAGGTTGGTGAAAAACACGAGATACCATTCGATAGTCATGGGCTCTTTCACATGCTCTACTACGGAAAAGGAACTGACATATTCCCGACAGTCTCTTTCGTCGACGTCTACAGGGGTAAGGTGGACTGGAAAGAGTTCAAAGACAAGATCGTTTTGATAGGATACACGGCAACTGCTAAAGGACTTTACGACCTGAGAAAAACTCCATTTTCAACGAACGAAGCCGGTATATACATACACGCCACAGCTGTTGAGAACATGATAGAAGGAGAGAACTTGACGAGGTTTCCACTCGTATTCAAACTGATCTTCACAACAGCCGTTCTCTTCGTGAGCGGCATCTTTTTTCTCAGCGACAGAATATCTGTGAACTCTCTCTCTCTCATAGTGGCTCCAGCCCTGATGATCTTCGGGTACTCGATGTTCCTGAGGGGCTACTACCTTGATGTGTTCTATCCGATGTTCTCCTCGATAATCCTCTCAACTTACGGCATAGGGATAAACGCGAGGAGGAGCATTCAAGAGAGGAAGAGGTTCAGGGAATTTCTCTACAGGTATCTGGATGAGAGTGTGGCTGATCAGATAATGGAGAGTGGAAAGAAAGCACTTGAGAACGAGAAAAAGAGAGTGGTCGTACTTTTCTCGGACATAAGGGGGTTCACATCGCTCTCTGAGAAGATGGATCCTGAAGAAATTGTGAACATGCTCAACGCGTATTTTGACAGGATGAGCACGGTGATAAAGTCAAATCGTGGGATGATAGACAAGTTCATAGGAGACGCTATAATGGCGATATTCGGAGTCCCTTTTGAAAGTGAGGAAGATGTTCACAGGGCTCTGAAGGCCGCTTTGGAGATGAGAAGAGAGCTTTCAAAGTTCAGGGAAGAAACAGGTTATGATATCGATAACGGCATCGGTCTCCATTATGGAGAGGTGGTCGTTGGAAACATCGGCGCGAGTTTCAGGTGGGACTACACGTGCATCGGTGATACCGTGAACACCGCATCTAGGGTTGAGTCGCTCACAAGAAAGGTGAACGCGGGCATACTCGTTACCCAGGAAGTTTACGAGAGAGGGAAGGACAAATTCGTGTTTGAATACGTTGGGGACTTTCAAGTCAAGGGGAAGTCCGAAAAGATATCGGTTTACAGGCTGGTGGGTGAGAATGGGTGAGTACTTCCTTGAGGTTGGAGAGAAGGTCATAGGAACGTATCCCAAGGATCCGAAGGTAGTTTTGGAAAAAGGAGATGTAAAGCTGGTTCTCTCAGATCTTCCAGAGCTCGAGGAGCTTGAGAAGATGTCAGAGCTCCTTGAATTGAAAAGCCCGACGGATATGCTTTCAAAGCTTTTGGAAACTGAAAGCTTCGAAGAGATGCTGAAAACGTTTTGGGAATACTCTAGGGATTTCGGAGTGGAGCGAGTCGATTACACGGAAAAAGAAGTGGATTTTCACAAGGACGATGGAAGAGTCTTCATACCACTTGAAAGCGCAACGAGTGGATACCTTGGATCCATAATTATGTAT
>JALVXE010000040.1 GCA_027038385.1 Thermotogaceae bacterium | reverse complement strand
ATTTCAAAGAATTCACCAGGTGCAGTTTGAAATGCCTTTCCAGGGTTTCTTCCTACAACGCAGCCGTTCACATGAACTTGAACGGCAAGGGCAGGATTGTTGAAGGGTTTGATGCGGATCTTGTGATTTTGGATAGAGATCTGAGCGTGGTTGAAGTTTACAAAAAGGGAGAGAAAATTTTTCAGAACTCGTGAAGGTTTATGATAACATAAAGCAGAACAGGGGGAATCGAATGTGAAAAAGGGATTCATATTGGTTTTAGCAGTGTTGTCAACTTTCCTATTTGCATCTGCTCTAAGCTATCAGGAGATAGAGAGTCGTTACAAAGCTTTCATAAAGGATTACCTGGGGGATAAGAAAGATCCCTTCGTGTCTTTTGTTGATTCTCAGCTTCCCTATATGGCTCTCTACAGGTTCTACAAGATAAAGATAGTGGGAAGTATAGACAGAAGAGAAGCTGCATTGAACTCTTCAGATTTTCTCGCCGAACTTCTGAAACCTTACATTCCATCTGGAAACACCGCTGCCGACATATGGGGTGAAGAATCGATAAGACAGACTTGGGAGATAGACAGCTTGTGTGGAGGAGAGGAAGCTCCTTCGAGTTTCAGTAATTTCCTCGGTGGATTTGGGCAGACGACCTCTGAGGGAAACGGAAAGGAAGAACTTGTGAAATGTCTGAAGAAGGTTCTGGACAAGTACGGGCAGTTCCCGGGGTACTCGGAAAACATAGATTTCAACGATCTTTTTGCGAAAGCACTTTTCTTGGCTTATTTGGAATCTCACTTAAAACACACCAATCTCACTCGAAGTGCTGCGATGGCCAGTTCTTCTTTATCACTCGCATACTCGAAGTACGCCAGGTACGTCACAGCTGAGATGAAGGATGCGGTTAAGCATATACTTCTCTATTACAGCGGGATGATAGATGAGCCACTGCCGTTTAAGCTGAAAGGTGTGAAGTACGGAAAGTGTGAGAAATGTGGGGCTTTCAAGTACGATGGACAGGACAAACTTCCTTATGTGGAAAATGAGTATTATTACAAGGGATTGTCTCTGAAAGAGGTTCTCGAAACCGCTATAAACCTCCTTAAGAGCATGAAATTCAAAAGCGATGAGGATTTCAACTGGAAGGTAAGGATGGTAGCTTTCTTCATATACGATGATATGCTGAGAAAAAGCCTGTTGGGTCAACCACTGTACAGACCTTTGAAGAACAACATGCTGGATATACTCTCGCACACTATGGCTTACTACTTGGGTGCGACCGACGTGAAACCTCCAATAGATATAAATATGAAGCGGAGCAATGTCTCTTGTAACGGTAAGGATTGTGTCTACGAGATGTTTAGATATTCCACTACTGAAAACCTTGAAAAACTCTTTGAGAACAATGCTGTCATATCGATATTGAACAGAGCTCTCGATAAGATGAGAAAATCTGGTGTAAAGGATTTCGAGAGGTTTTCAAACGACGTCACGGACGATGTCATAGACGCGTTGAGCCTTGAGGATACCAAGCAGGACTTAGCCAACATAGCGGCTAAGGTTGCTCCAAAGTCGATCAGTTTCTGGTGGTTGAGATACGTTCTCTACGCAGCTCTGATATTCATCGGATGGAAGATAGGTAAAGTTAGGATCATGACCGTGATTTCAGTGATAATCGAATTGCTGTACATGGCCTTCTTAATGGATCCGGTTTCACTCGGTGAAGGGCTCCTTTACTCCATGCTGGGATTCTTCACGTTTGCTTTCGCGTTCATGATAATCCTTGGAAAGCCAAAGAAGAAGTGGTTTGAACTGCTGATCGCATCTCTCTTTGTGATATTCATATTTGTCCCAGAGTTTCCCAGTCCAAAGAACTTATCCATGGATGAGAACAGAGGGCTTTTGAAATCGAGCTTTGCTAGCCTACTTAAGAACGATCTGTACGATGGCGACGAATACAGAGCGTTTTTAAAAGATCCTCTTCTTGGTTTCATGTCGGTATCGGAGTTCGGAAGGACGTTGGACAGATTGCTCGCGAGCAGAGACCCGTTTAGAGGTTCGAAGTACAGAAAAGCTGTGAAATTAGCTGAAAGGATAGCCAGGTACTCTAATGATGATCTCAGGAAGGATTTCAAGGATTTCTTGACGAAAAGGATACAGAGTAATCCAAAACTCATGAAAGTTTTCGTGGGTATAGTTGACAAGTACATGGGAAAGCCTGCGAAGCCGCCAAGCGTTTTGAATTCTCAGACTATAAGAGGTGAAAGGGCATTCGTCATATTATCTCTGATTTTCTTCCTGTGGGTAGTTGGGTTGAGATCAAGATGGATCGGGGTTTTCTCGCTTGGTCTTGGGATTTGGCTTATGTTCGCTCCAAAGGTTTTCTTCGTTGAGTACGGAGTTCCAGTTTTGAAAGCAACCGGTGCTTTCTTCCCGGCTGCTCAGATATTGCTTGTGATTTTCTCATTGTACGTCATCTTCAAGAAAACTTCTGAAGGGAGGTTGGGAGAATGAAGAAGTTCCTGGTAGTTCTTATGGTCGCCGCTCTCGTGATCTCCGCCATGGCCTTTAAGGTCATCATGGTTACGGACACGGGAGGACTCGGTGACAGGTCTTTCAACGATGGAACTTGGGCAGGTATCGTAAGAGCGGCGAAAGAGCTCGGTATAAACTACGAGGTCATACAGTCTTACGAACAGGCTGACTACATACCGAACCTTTCAAAGGCAGCACAGGAAGCCGACCTTGTATTTGCAGTTGGATTCATGATGACCGATGCACTCTTCAAAGTTGCTGCTCAGTATCCAGATACGAAGTTCGTGGGTATAGACATAGTTCCTCCAAAGGGAAAGAGCCTTCCAAACGTTTTGACGATCACCTTCAAAGAACAAGAAGGTGCTTTCCTCGTAGGATACTTGGCAGCAGCCATGACCAGGACCGGTATCGTTGGATTCATAGGTGGAATTCCGATTCCACCGGTTGAGAGGTACCGATACGGATTCGAGGCTGGAGTGAAAACTTACGAGGCTATTCACGGTGTAAAAGTGAAGATTCTCAGGGGATACACCAACGAGTTCTCTGATCCTAAGAAAGGGAAGGATCTCGCGATGTCCCAGTTCGCCGAGGGTGCCGACATAATATTCCACGCTGCCGGTGCTTGTGGAAACGGAGTCATCGAAGCCGCTAAGGAGAAGTTCTCTGAACTCATCGGTAAGGAAAACCCGACTCTTCAAGACTTCATAGACTACTACTACAAGACCGGAAAGTTCTACTTCGCAATCGGTGTCGATGCTGACCAGGACTACATGGCCCCTGGTGCGGTCCTCGCTTCCGCTATGAAGAGAGTCGACATGGCTGCATACTACGCGGTCAAGTGGGCTTACGAGGGTACATTCGAAGGTGGTCATGACGTGCTCGGGATCGCCGAGGATGGTGTTGGTATAAGCCCGATGAAGTACACGAAAGGTATGGTTCCGAACACGGTTATAGCCGAACTTGCCCTTATAAAGAACGCCATAAAGACCGGAGCTTTCAAAGTTCCAGACACCCAGGAAGCTCTCAACAACTTCACCGTACCGAAGTGGCTCCAGTTCCCGTGGACAAAGAAGTGATCAACTCGGCGGGGCTCTGCCCCCGCCTTTGAGATCTCTCAAAGGAGTTGGTTGGATGTACGAAGAATACGCGGTTGTGATGAAAGGTATAGTGAAAAGGTTTCCGGGAGTTTTGGCGAACGACCACGTCGATCTCTTCGTCAGGAAGGGGGAGATTCATGCCGTAGTCGGTGAGAACGGCGCTGGGAAAAGCACCCTGATGAACCAGCTTTACGGTCTCCTTCGTCCTGATGAGGGGGAGATTTACGTATTTGGGAAGAAGGTTGAAATGAAAGGTCCAAAAGACGCGATAAAGAATGGAATAGGCATGGTCCACCAGCACTTCATGCTTGTGGGAAATTTGACGGTCGCTGAAAACGTCGTTTTGGGTTCTGAAACCACGAAAGGTAGAGTGGTCTTCGACTTGAGAGAGGCGAAAAAACGAGTCAAGGAGTTGTCCGAGAGGTACGGCCTTCATGTCGACGTGGACGCAAAGATCGAGGATATACCCGTTGGAATGCAGCAGAGAGTTGAGATAATAAAGACACTTTACAGGGGAGCCGAGATATTGATATTCGACGAGCCTACTGCGGTTCTTACCCCTCAGGAGACCGAGGAGCTGTTTGAGGTCATGAGAAGGCTGAAGGCCGCTGGAAAGACGATGATATTCATATCCCACAAACTCAATGAGGTGATGGAGATATCGGACAACATAACGGTCATGAGGCTCGGAAAAGTCACGGCAAAGCTCATTACGAAGGAAACCAATCCTAGGGAAATAGCGAGGGCCATGGTTGGAAGAGATGTCGTTCTCAGGGTTGAGAAACCTCCGCATGAACCCAAGGACGTTGTTTTTGAGGTGGAAAATCTGTGGGTCAAGGACAACAGGGGTCTTGACGCGGTCAGAGGAGTATCTTTGAAGGTCAGAGCCGGTGAGATAGTGGGTATAGCTGGTGTTGCTGGAAACGGTCAATCAGAGTTGGTTGAAGCTATAACCGGTTTGAGAAAGATAGAAAAAGGAACGATTAAGCTCCTGGGTCAGGACATCACAGGTCTTGACCCTAGGAGTTTACGGAACATGGGAATGACTCATATTCCGGAGGACAGACTCAAATACGGTATGGTTTTGCAGTATCCTGCGTACTACAACATGATATTGGGAAAACACTGGTGGGAGCCGTATTCGATCAGGGGTTTTTTGAACCACCCAGCGATATTTGAGGATTCCAGAAGGCTTTTTGAGGAGTTCGATGTCAGGCCACGAAACATAAACATGCTTGGTGGGAATTTCTCAGGTGGAAATCAGCAGAAGATAGTCGTGGCTAGGGAGGTGAGTAGCAATCCAAAGTTCATAGTCGTCGCTCAGCCTACAAGAGGTTTGGATGTTGGAGCTATAGAATTCATACACAAGACCATATTGAGATTGAGAGAGCAAGACGTTGCAATACTCCTCGTTTCGATGGAACTCGAGGAGGTTTTCTCTCTGTCCGATAGGATTCTCGTCATGTACGAAGGGGAGATAATGGGTGAGGTAAGGCCAGAGGAGACAAACTTTGAAGAGGTGGGACTCATGATGGCTGGAAAGAGACTCGAAGAGGTGAGGGCCTGATGGAAAAGTATTGGGGATTCATAATTCCTGCTGTGTCAGTTCTAGTCGCTCTTGTGATAGCGGCTTTTGTCATAATGTCTGTTGGGAAAAACCCTGTGGAAGCGTACGCGATAATGGTCAAGGGGGCTTTTGGAAGCTCTGCAGCGATAGTCAACACCATAGTTAAAACCACACCGCTGATCCTAACAGGTCTTGCAGTTGGCTTCGGTTTCAGAGCTGGGGTGTTCAACATAGGTGCAGAAGGACAGATGATAATGGGAGCTTTGACCGCAACGGCTGTGGGTATAAATTTGGGTTGGGCTCCTCCGTATTTCGCGTTGTCTTTGACAATAATAGCTGGGATGTTAGCTGGTGCAGGATGGGCCGCCATAGCTGGGTACCTCAAGGCGAAGACTGGAGCTCACGAAGTCGTCACGACGATAATGCTCAACTGGATAGCGACTTACCTATCTTCCTACATGGTCCAAGTCCCGCTCGCCGTGGGATCCGGGACACCGAAGAGCCCTGAGATAGCTCCTTCCGCAAAGCTCCCGGTGCTGATGAAGGTCGGACCCATGGAGATGAGTGCTGGGATAATCATATCAGTTACAGCGGCGATAGTGATGTACGTTCTCCTTGAAAAGACCACCACGGGTTATGAGGTAAAAGCTGCGGGTTTCAACCCCTACGCTGCGGAGTATGGTGGAATAAGCATCTCGAAAAACGTCACTATGAGTATGGCGATATCTGGAGCTCTTGCAGGACTTGCAGGGGTTGTCGAGCTAATGGGGGTTCATCACAGATTTCTGGGAACTCTATCAGGCGGTAAGGGATTCGACGGTATATCGATAGCTCTTATAGGTCAGAATCACCCGATAGGGATAATATTCGCCGCGCTGCTGATGGGAGCTCTGAGAACGGGATCGAACGAGATGCAGTTCGCCGGGATCTCAAAGCACATAGTCATGATAATTCAGGGTATAGTTATATTCCTTGTCGCTGCTGACAGAATAGTCAGGACGATGATACTCTGGAGAAAGAGAAAGAAGGTGAAAGTGTGAAAGTAATAGAAGCCATATTGGATGTTTTCAGAAATCCTCAGTTTTACAGCATTACACTAACTTCTTCTACTCCATTGATATTCGCATCACTTGGAGGAGTTTTTTCCGAAGTTACGGGTGTTGTCAACATAGCGCTTGAGGGAATAATGCTAATAGGTGCTTTCGTATCCACGGCGTTCGCCTACTACACTGGAAGCCCATGGATAGGAGTTCTTATGGCAATAGTTGCCGGAATAGGTGTGGCATGGCTCCACGCATGGGCTTCGATAAAATGGTGGGGAGATCAGATAGTTTCCGGTACTGCGATAATACTCATAGCACAGGGAATAACGGGCTTTCTTATGAAACCGGTTTTCGGACAGGTCGGACAGACCGATCTCGAGAAGTTCAAGATGATAAAGCACATAACCAAAGAAATAAATCCGATAGTGCGGCCTATAAAGCTTCCATTCCCAGAAAATTCGTTCTTAGGACAGGCTTTTGGAAACATAAGTCCGCTCGTGATACTGGCGTTCGTCTCGGTCTTCATAGGATGGTTCATAATATACAAAACAACCTTGGGACTCAGGATGAGATCTGTTGGTGAAAATCCGGAAGCTGCTGATACCCTGGGTGTGAATGTGTACAAAATAAGGTACTTCGGAGTTTTGATGAGTGGTGTGTTCGCGTCTATAGGTGGAGCCTTCCTAAGCGTGGGAGATACCGGAATTTTCAAAGAACTCATGACCGGTGGAAGAGGATTCATAGCTCTTGCAGCGATGATACTCGGAAACTGGAATCCCGTTGGAGCAATGCTCGCTTCCATACTCTTTGGATCTTCTGAAGCTTTCGCCAACCAGCTCCAAAGCAGCAAACTCATAGAGGTCTCCTCGTCGGTTAAACCTCTCTTCAACATGGTACCTTTCATAGTCACGTTGATAGTCATAGGTGGTTTTATCGGAAAGACAAGGCCACCAGCGGCGGACGGTATACCATACAAAAAGTCCGAGTGATCACAACTCGGACAAAAAGAGAATTATCTCCGCCACAGCGGTGTAGAGGTTTTGTGGAATCTCTTCCAATATGTTCAGTTCGTAAAGATCGTGTATTATCTCGGGGGAGCTCACTACAGGAACCCCGGATTTTTCGGCTTCCTCTATTATTCTCATAGCAAGCTCACCTTTTCCCTTCGCCACAATGAAAGGCGCGTCCTTCAATGAAGGATCGTATTTGAGTGCGACTGCTATTTTAGACGTATAATCCAAGGTTCATGCCCCCCTGAACTACGAACGCGTTTCCCAAGATCATCGACAGTTTTTTTCTCAAATTCTCCAGTGCTCTTTGATCTATCGGCTTTTCCGGGACTACTTTCAACTTAGCACCGGTTTTTCCCATCATACCTTCGACGATAATCCTCCCATGATTCTTTGAAATGTGCTCTATTTTTATCATGGAGGTAGCTTTGCTGAAGAAAACCCTAGTTGGTTTTGGATCGTTCGAGTAGGATCTGAAGTAAAAAGGATGTGAAAACGTGTTAAGCCAATCTCCGAATGCTTTCATCCCGTCCGGATTTGACTTCTTAGAATTCATTACTTTTGCCACGAGATCGCTGTAGACTCCGTTTGATCTGTCTTCACCTTTTTGATAATACTCGGCTAGTCTGTCGTAGTACCACTTGGGAAGCTTTCCAAGCCTTGATGCGATCGACCTAGTCAAGCTCGACAAGAAGGTTACATCAATCGGATCTGATATCCCTCTATCCAGCAAGGGTACCAGATCCGAAAGCGGTGGAAGGGGATCAAGCGATTCGACTATCAAACTGCCGACGAAGGGAGAAGCAACACTCTCCTTCCGGAACTCGAGTATCCATCCCTTGTCCGGAACCTTCTTCCCCTTCATCTTGAGGATTTTCTCCCCTCTTTGAGTTTTCACCTTCACGTACTTTCCATAAACATCAACTACTCTTCCGGCAACCATATCAGATTAATTATCGGAAGGAATCAGGATTTCTTCAGATAATCGGTGATGTATTCCCTCCATATATCTTTCGTAACGACCAAAAACGGAACGGCCACGAGTACACCTATCACACCGTATATCTCCGACAGAGCGAGCATCGTTATCAGAACTACGAACCAGTTAAGCTTCACCCTGTCTCCTAAAACTTTCGGTGCTAAGATCCATCCTTCAACCTGATTCGCAATCGTGAGAACTATTAGAACCTTTATTATCCCGAATATCCCGTACTGCGATATCCCTATGAAAAGTGCTGGAATCGCTGTTATTATCACTCCCAAAAATGGAATGAAGTCCGTTATTCCTGAAAGGATCCCCAAAAACCCGGCGTATTTTATACCGAGTATTGCCATTCCTCCCCATACTATCAGGCCGACAACAACTGCGTTGAACATCTGTCCTCCCACGAATTTCTTCATATCCGAGTACATTCTCGATATGAACTCGCTCGTTCTGTCTATACTTGAACTTGGAAACATGCTTGGAATGAAGTGCTTCAGCTTTGGAAGGACTATCACAAGATAAGTGGAGGATATGACCAAAAGAAGAGTGGTTGTGAATATATCCGGTATCTTGGTTACCACAAAGGTCAGCATCTTGCTAAGGTAAGACGTGAACATCTGTCCGATGTTATCCATCGCATCTTTGAGCATCTTGATCGTCTCGTCGCCCTTCAGATAGGGGAATATTTCGGATGGCTTTTTGTGCATGAACTCGGAGACGAATGTGCTGACGCTCTTCCACTGCTCCATCACTATAGGTACGACCCGGTATATCGAATAGCTGATTATCCCGAAGAATATCAAGCTCGCTATGAGTACAGCCAGCCATCTCTTCAATCCGAGCTTCTGGATGAGAAAAGATATGTTCTCTATTATCAATGCAAACACCACAGCAACTGAAAACGCTCCAGCTGTGAGCGGTACGATCTTGAGAGCTATCATGTATGAAAGAATATAAAACATCAACCAATAAAAAGCTGGATCGAGCTTTTTCTCGCTCATAAAACCACCGGCGGATCATAGCTATCCATCGCTTCTTTCACGGCTTCCACTATCCTTTCAGCTTCTACGACCTTCCTTTCTTTTGAATACCTCTTCTTTATCTCCACCTTGCCTTCAGCCGCCGTTTTTCCGACCGTTACCCTTATCGGTATTCCTATCAGATCGGCGTCGTTGAACTTCATTCCCGGTGTTATCATTCTGTCATCCAGGAGAACTTCTATTCCGGCGCTTTTCAGATCTTCATACACTTTCTCTCCGAGCTCTTTTTGCTCTTTCTTGTTCATGTTGACTATCGTCACTATGACGTGGAACGGTGCTATTGATAGCGGCCAGATTATTCCCTTATCATCGTGATACTGCTCAACGACTGCTGAAATCGTCCTTGATACTCCCCAGCCGTAGCATCCCATTATGAATGGTTTCATGTTTCCATTCTCATCCATGTAGGTGGCTTTCATCGCTTCTGAGTATTTCGTTCCCAGTTTGAAAATATGCCCGAGCTCTATTCCTTTCGTTCCTTTGAGCGGGGCACCGCAAACGGGACACGGATCTCCTTCTTTGACGAGTCTCAGATCCGCCCACTCGTTCACTCTGAAATCCCTTCCAAGATTTGCGTTTTTGTAGTGCTTATCCTTCTCCATCCCGCCGACGACTGCGTTCTTTATATGCCTTACACTCTCATCAGCGATTATCCTCACATTTTCACCGATCCCAACGGGCCCGATGAATCCTATCGGAACTCCCGTCTCTTCTTCCACTTCTTCTGGTGTTGCCATTCTCAGTGATTGGTCGCTTAAGACTTCCTTGAGCTTTTCCTCGTTCAGATCAAGATCTCCCCTTATCAATGCCATGACAATTCCTTCTCTTCCGATGTATACCAGGGATTTGACGATCTTTTCTTTCGAAACGCCAAGAAATTTCGCAACTTGCTCTACGGTTTTGACGTTTGGTGTGTCGACTTTCTCAAGCGGAAGCTCTTCTTCGCTTTGCTCTTCGTACTTTCCAGCGTAGGGAGTCTTCTCATCACTCGCCTGATATCCGCACTTTTCGCAGTAAAGGACATTGCTCTCTCCTATAGGAGCTAAGGATACGAACTCGTGAGATTCATTTCCGCCTATCGCTCCGGATGATGCTTCTATGACGAGGTATTTCAAACCGATTCTTTTCATTATGTTCTCATAGGCTTTCCTCATCTTCTGGTAGACTTCATCTAAACTGTTCCAATCGGAATGGAAAGAATATGCGTCTTTCATCACGAATTCTCTCGCTCTGAGAAGACCGAATCTCGGTCTGAGCTCGTCTCTGTATTTGTTCGCTATCTGATAGACCGTAACAGGTAATTGCTTGTACGAATTTATCTCGTTTTTCATAAGGAACGTGACGACTTCTTCATGCGTTGGTCCGAGTGTGAAGTCCCTTCCATGTCTATCTTTGAACTTCATCATCGTCGGACCGTAATCGTCCCATCTTCCGGTCGTTTTCCAGAGTTCGGCCGGTTGTATTATAGGCATCAGCATCTCTTGAGCTCCTATGGCATCCATCTCTTCCTTGACTATCTTCCATATCTTGTCAAGGACTCTCTTTCCAAGCGGTAGGTAATTGAAGACACCAGCCGTTACTTTCCTTATGAAAGCTCCCCTCACCAGATATTCGTGACTCTTTATCTCTGCATCCGCGGGCTTTTCCCTGAGAGTAGGCGCAAAAAGCTCGGAAAATCTCAACTCGATCACCCCTTGAACTCTTCTGTTTTTCCCTTCACGAGTATGTCAACTATCCTTTCAGAAGCTCTTCCATCACCAAAAGGATTTTCCTTTCCGCTCTTTGAAAAATTCAAAGCTTTTTCCAAAGCTTTCCTAACTCCCTCTGTGGAAGTTCCAGCCAACACTCCCCATCCGCTCTCTACAAGCTCCGGCCTCTCCGTGGTGTTCCTGACGCCCACCGCGAACTTTCCAAAAGAAGGAGCTTCTTCCTGAACGCCACCAGAATCCGTCACAACGAACCTGCAACTTTTCAAGAGCTTTAGAAATTCCATGTAGTTCACCGGATCTGTCAGTTTTGCGTTTTTGCAATCTCCGAGGATTTTAAAAACTATCTCCCTGACTCTCGGATTCTTATGGACTGGAAAGATTATTTTAATACCGCTCTCTTTTGAGAATTTCTTTAGAGCTTTCAGGACGCTTTCCATCTTCTCTCCGATATTCTCTCTTCTGTGCATCGTGACGAGTATGTAATCACCTTTTTCCACCTCTGGGAGTTTCTTTGAAATCATTTGGAGCGCATCCACGACGGTGTTTCCCGTCACGAATATCCTCTCTCTTTCAACCCCTTCCCTTTCCAAGTTATCTTTTGCTTTTCTCGTTGGAGCGAAGGCGTAATCTGCGAAGACGTCTATCACCCTTCTGTTCATCTCTTCTGGGAATGGATCCCTTATGTTTTTGCTTCTCAAGCCAGCTTCTATGTGGCCAACCTTTATATCGTTATGAAAAGCCGCCATGGCGGATGCCATCGCGGTTGTTGTGTCTCCTTGGACTAAGAGAACATCTATCTTTTCATCTTTCAGAACCTTATCCATCTTCTTGAAAACCTCAGACGCCACGTAATTCAAAGTCTGGTTGTGCACCATTATGTTCATATCGATATCGGGTTTTATCTTGAAAACTTCGAGCATCATGTCCATCATTTCCCTGTGCTGTGCTGTGGCAACCATCAGGGTGTTTATCCTTCTATTTCTGAGCTCGAAATAGACCGGTGCTATCTTTATCACTTCTGGCCTTGTTCCGAAGGCTATAGCTACCCTCATTCCTCTCCTCCCGAATCCGCTATGACTCTCATTCTCAACGAATCTACCCATATCTCTTTCACAGCGTCCTCGTTCAAATCGGAGTAGAGTTTTACACTCTCATGGCCTTTCACAACTTCCGTTTCGAAAAAAGGCCTTTTGAATCTCTTTGAAAGCTTCAAAGATTCTCTCGATATCGACAGATCCTCTTCCTTCACTATGCCGCTCGCTCCCATTTTGAAGACATCTTCTATGAAGATCGGTGAACCATCCTTTATGAGCACGAGTTCACCCATGAGATCGTACGGAAAACTCCCTTCGGCTTTGTAATAGTTTTCCATCCTCTCAAGTGCTTTTTGAGATACGTAGACTATCTTTCCGTAGTACCTAACCTCGTCTCCCTTTTTGAGTTTTTTTGCAACACCCCACGAAAGTGGATATCTCAGTACTATCAACGGTCTCTCTCCTCTCCGGTGATTATCCAACACAAAACTTTTCAAGTCAAACTGATCTCTTCCGCTATCTTTCTAACGGACCACTTCACGGCAGGTGTTCTGTAAGGCTGGCAGGTGCTGTCGAGCTTCACTATCCAAAAATCCCGCCTTTTCTCCACTAAAATGTTGTAGTGCTGCTCGAAATTGTCATCACTCGATATGATCTTCACGAGATATCTTTCTCCATCTTTTGAAGAAAACACTTCCTTCACAACAAACACCTTGTTTTTCTCTTTGAAGACCTTCCCAATCAATGGAAACAATTTCTCCTCGTTGAAATCGCCGATTCTCTGATGCACTTCTTTCCCTCCCCATGCAATTCTTTCCACATCTGCCTTCTTGATCTTCTTCGTCCTTATCAGGAAAGTGTGCCTTCCCATGGAGAGCCATTTTTTCTCGTATCTGGTCTGCACTCCTCTTTTGTGGTCTACCATTATGGGTTCTACCTCGAAGAATCCGCTCTCTTTGAAATTCAGGAAAACTTCATTTGCGTAGTTTTCATCATCGGTCATGAGTTCAAAGATCCCGCCCATTTCCAGGACGGCCGCGAGGGATTTTGTGAAATCACCGTAAGTCACCCTCTTTTTCTCCTGACCCTTTTTGCTCCACGGACATGGAAAATTCACATATACATGTTCGACTGATTCATCTTCAAAGAGCTCTCTTATCCCGAACCTTCCATCCACCATGACGAGCCTCACGTTTCCTATTCCCTCTTTGTGAAATTTCTTCTGGGCTTTCACAAAGGAAGTTATAGATAGCTCGAATCCGACGAAATTCACTTCCGGAGATCTCTTTGCCATATGCACCAGGAACTCTCCGTTTCCAAAGCCTATCTCAACTCTGATCTTCGCATTCCTTTCGAAAACTTTTCTCCAGTTCACCGGAAGCTCTCCGTTTTGTGGGTATATGTGATACCTCAGCCAATTCATGGAATCCCTCCAAAGCTACACTTCCATGTTCCAGAATTTTTTTACGAGATCGCTCCACAGAAGGGCACTCTTGAACTTGAATCCTATCATCTTATCGCCATCGTAGAAGAAAACCTCTCTGCTTCCCTCCGTTATGAACGACCTGACGTTTTCTCTTTTCAGAACACTTTCACCGTATCTAATTTCCTCTTTTGACATGATCACTTTGACATTTTTTCCAACAGGTCTACCATAGGGATCTATCATTTCCGCTTCTTCTGTGAACGGGAGATTCAAAGATCTGTAATTTTCATCGTGCATTTTCCAAAGCTCGCCAACAGTTGGCTTTTTCGAGGAAAAACCGCACTTTCTGCATTTGAATCCCGTCTTGCTCGATTCTATTGTGTGATAGCTTCCACACTTTGGACATCTGTATATGTACCTCTCGACTCCATCGTACGTTGGGTAGACATCGTTCGCATCGACAGACGGGCTTCTCAAGAACTCTTCGGCTTCTTCTATCCTCTCGAAGCACTTCACCTTCACAAACACCTTCCCCGGTAGGAACTTCTTCCCCCATCGGGGGTAGAGAAGATGAGCCTTCTCTATACGCAGGGCTATTATTGGTTTTGGTACACGCAGGGCTAGTTTGTCAAAACCCTCCTTCGATCCGAGGTATCTCCCATCCCAACTTCTCTCGGCCTCTGGGAATATTCCGATCCTACCACCCTTTTTGATGTAGGATATGATCTTTATTATCGCTCTCGTATCAGGCTTGTGTCTCTTTATTGGAAAACTTCCCACCAGCTTGTAAAGCCATTTATGTCTCTCGTAGTGGAAAAATGATATCGGGAAGGAAACGAATCTAGAGAGTGTGTACACAACAACCGCGAAGTCCAGATACGTGACGTGATTGGCAACGATCATGTATCCTTCTTCTGGAACTTCGCAATCTTTTTCAAATCTTATGTGCCAGCTGAACCAGGATATTATGTGCCCTACATAAAATAGAAGTTGAAAGAGAAGTGGAGGACATCTGTCATCGAACTTTGGAGATTTTGGAATGAACGCGAGGATCTCTCTTTTGTATTCTGAATATTCTGGGAATTTCTCAGAAGTTCTTTTCTCTTCATAGGCAATGGCAAAAATGATCAGGAATATCGAAAACGCGACGGAGACTCCAAGCGATCCCAAGTTTCCAAGTTTAAGAGCAAGGCCGTTCAAAAAGAGTATGAATCCACAGTACATGGGGTGTCTGCACATCGAATAAGTTCCACATCTGAGGAGCTTTTTCGGAGGGCAGCAAAATGCAACCCCTCCACCATCTATCAGTGCGTAAGAAGCACTTATCATTCCAAAAATGAAACCAAACCAAGAGAGAATTGCTCCGAGCCACTCGAAGTTTCCCGGAATTTCCTTTTTGTACAAGTATCCTCCAGCTACGATGATAACCATCGGTAGAATTACCCAGTACGTGAGAAACAACGCCACACCTAGAGCTATGTGTTTCTTGTACATTCCATCACCCCGCAAAGAGTGCACTGAGATATCCTATCAGATTGTTGAGAACATGTATGACGATTCCTGGAAGTATTGAACCACTACTCTCCCTGACGTAGGATAGGAAAACCCCGGACACGAACACCTGCGGGAATAAGCTAAACGGGTGGAAGAGTGAAAACACAAGTGCTGATGCTATAACAGCCCATTCGGGATTTATTCTTCCTCTGAAATATTCCTGTATGTATCCCCTAAACATGAACTCTTCCGTCAATGGGGCCACTATCACTATCAGAAGGAATAGTGATGGCGAATGCACATTCACACCTTTTTGAACCTTCAAACTGACGGGGAACACAGCGTTTGTCAGATAACTTATGAAGAAAAACGCTGGGAAGAGAACCAATCCTCTGAAAGTACCCGATTTCAAATTCGGAATCCAGAACCTCAGCCATATGGAATCTCTCTTCATGAAGAGAAGTGTTATCGCTAACATGAGGGAATAATATG
>JALVXE010000039.1 GCA_027038385.1 Thermotogaceae bacterium | reverse complement strand
GAGGTAAGCGGCAAGTGCCTGACCGCCATTTCCAGCCCCTAAAACAGCTATTTTCATTTTTTCCCACCTCGTTTAAAGAAGGATTATCTTTTCTCTGTTCTTCTTGATGGATTTCGTGATGTTCTTGGTGTCGTAGACGAAGGGAGCGTTGTCGACTACGAATTGGTAGTCAACTCCGTGTTTGTGAGCGGTCGTTATTATGACTCCATCAACGCTTCTCAGAAGATCCTCTGTGAGCTCTGATCGTTCGTATCTCATTCCCCGGTGTTCGAAAGATTCTATCAAAGGATCGTAAAACAAAACCTTTGCTTTCTTTTTCTCAAGGTTCTCTATAACCTTCAGTGCAGGTGATTCCCTCAGATCTGCCACATCTCCCTTGTAGGTGACTCCAAGTACGAGTATCCTCGATCCTTTCATCGGTTTTCCGAATTCATTTAGTATATCTTGAAGCCTTTGGACGACGTACTCTGGCATGTAGTCGTTTATCTCACCGGCCGTCTCTATAAGACGTGTGTGCCAGTCGTACTCTCTCGACTTGTAAGTGAGATAGTAAGGGTCTATCGGTATGCAGTGCCCTCCAACCCCTGGGCCTGGATAGAACGGCATAAATCCAAACGGCTTGGTTGCGGCTGCTTCAACAACTTCCCAGATGTTTATTCCCATTCTCGACGCGACTATCGCCATCTCATTTATCAGAGCTATGTTGACTATCCTGAACGTGTTCTCCAAAATCTTGGTCATCTCCGCGGCTTTTGGAGAAGAGACTACATGAACAGGAGCTTCTAGAACGCTCTCGTAGAGCGCCTTAGCGTGCTTTGTGCATTCTTCCGTAACACCCCCAACGACTTTCGGTGTGTTCTTCGTCTTGAAGCGTTTGTTCCCAGGGTCCACCCTCTCTGGACTGAAAGCGAGGTAGAAGTCCTTTCCAGCCTTCAACCCACTCCTTTCCAGTATTGGCAAGAGAACTTCCTCTGTCGTCCCAGGGTAGGTTGTGCTCTCAAGAACCACGAGCATGTCCTTATGCATTCTCTTCGATATCTCCTCGGCGGTGTTTTTAACGAACGTGAGATCGGGTACCTTGTGAACATCTATCGGAGTAGGAACGCATATCGTGACGACATCGCATTCCGACAGCCTGTTGAAATTGTTTGTGGCGGATAGCTTTCCTTTTTTCACGAGCTCCTTGAGTTCTTCATCCACAACATCTCCAATGTAGTTTATTCCGGCGTTGACCATGTCGACTTTTTTCTTCTGCACATCGAATCCTAGAACGTTATAGCCTGCCTTCGCTTTCTCAACCGCCAGAGGAAGTCCTACGTATCCAAGCCCCATGACACAGACTTTTGCCTCTCTTTTTTTTATCCTATCGTAGAGCGACATTCGATCACCTCACGCGGATTCCTTCATAGTCAAGATCGGTTCTTTTCTCTTCTCAACGACTTCCCTGTTTATTATGACCTTCTCAACGTTCTTCATGGATGGAACCTTATACATCACGTCCAGCATGACTTCCTCAAAGACGCTCTTCAATGCCCGAGCCCCTGTTCCACGTTTCATAGCTTTTCTCGCTATGGCTCTCAGGGCTTCTTCGTCTATCACCAATTCAACGCCGTCTATCTCAAGGAGCTTCTTGTACTGTTTCACTAGCGCGTTCTTCGGTTCTGTGAGTATCCTGATCATGTCGTCTTCTGTGAGATCGTCAAGTGATGTTATCACGGGGAATCTCCCAACGAACTCAGGGATGAGGCCATACTGGACTAAATCATCAGGTGTGACATGACTGAGTATCTCACCGAGTCTCATGTCACTTTTCCCCTTCACTTCTACACCGAATCCCATGGTACTGCTCTGTATCCTCTGAAGTATTATCTCGTCGAGCCCATCGAAAGCTCCTCCAGCGATGAACAGTATGTTCGTTGTGTCCACCTTTATGAATTCTTGATAAGGGTGTTTCCTGCCGCCCTGTGGTGGTACGTTCGCTATCGTTCCTTCGACTATCTTCAAAAGAGCTTGCTGAACACCCTCACCTGAGACGTCTCTCGTTATCGAAGGGTTTGGACTTTTTCTCGCTATCTTGTCTATTTCGTCTATGTATATTATCCCGTATTGGGCTCTCTCTATATCAAAGTGTGCTGCTTCAAGGAGTCTCAAAACCACGTTCTCGACATCTTCTCCCACGTATCCAGCTTCCGTCAGAGGTGTTGCGTCGGCTATTGCAAATGGAACATCGAGTATCTTGGCCAGAGTCCTGGCCATCAGGGTTTTACCGGTACCAGTTGGACCTATGAGGAGCACGTTGCTCTTCTCTATCTCGACATCCGAAGTGTCGAGACCGTAGAAAACCCTCTTGTAGTGGTTGTACACGGCAACAGACAAGACTTTCTTAGCCCTATCTTGACCAACGACGTATTTGTCGAGCTCTTCTTTTATCTTCGCGGGTGTTGGAAGTCTCCTTTCCTTGGTCCTCCTTGTCTTCTTGTCTGCTTGAAGGAGATCGTAAAAGAGCTCGACACATTCGTTGCATATATACGCGTTTGGACCGGCTATGAGCCTCTCTACTTCGTCCGCGCTTCTTCCGCAGAAAGAGCAGTATTTCTTAGCCACGGTGTTACCTCCCTTCAGCGAGTCTGATACACCCACTCTCTGGAACTCTCAACAAAACTCCTCTGGTTCTCGAATCGAGAAGCTCAACACAGACACTAGCAGGGAAATCTGCTTTGAGAAGAATTTCCACAACTTTCCAGACTCCGAATTTTCTACTTAGTTTACCACTCAAAACGCCGTTTTTGAAAACGTAGATTCTCTTTCTCCACGTTTTAAAGTAAAGTCTGTACTCCTCTTCGTTGTATTTCACAACCAGAATCCGGGATTCCCCTATCAAGTCTTTCGCGTCTTTTCCAGGGTATATAGACAGAAGAAGTCCGTCCTTCAGAAGGATGATCTTCAGGTGCATTCCGTTGTTTGAGAATTCCTTTGCGTAGACCCAAAACCCCTCGTCTTCCACGCCGTTCAAAACAGGGATTGAGTCGACCGCTTTTAGCATAACCTGCATTCTGGCGAATTCAAGTGCATCGGGAATTGAGGAAGAGTCTTCCCCCAATATTGAGTAGAGCTTTCTGGCGATGTAGTTGAAATCTTCCAAAACGGACTTATGATTTCCGGTGAAAACGGATTCATAGAACGTGGAATCCTCAAGTGCGTAAAGTAGATTCTTAGCATGTTCTTTCTCTTCCAAAGGTATGTATACTGAAGATTTGATATACGTTATGAACATTCCTTTGAATAGATCCCATAGCCTTAGTACAGATTCTTGGGTATAGAAGGAGTCAGGTTCACCAAAGACGGTGTATCTCTGTAAATAGTTGATCTTCTGATAGTACAGATCCTCTGGAAAGACCATTTCTAAATACGGATCGTGAAAAAGGGCGTTCAGAACACCGGTTTTCACGTCAAGAGGAGTCTTCATCCATCTGAACATGTCCAAAACTATCGCGATTCCTTTCTTTCCAAGACGTTGATAAGAGTGAAGCTTTCCAAGAATCTTTGAGAGGTCACCTTCGCTTTTGACATTCATCAAGGACTCTGAGAGATCCACATCCACTGGTACGAATTTGACGGAGGATACCTCAGATGGAAGGCTTATCACCTTTGACGACGCGAATGAGTAGGTTTTCTTTGGAAAAAGCTTCAAAATTGCCGATGAAATGTCCAAAAGGGGTGGATAGATGCAATCCACACCTCCGAATATGTCGGAGAATTGGGATGTCGTGATTTTTATCTGA
>JALVXE010000038.1 GCA_027038385.1 Thermotogaceae bacterium | reverse complement strand
AGATAGCTACATCCACCCTTCCATATCCGCTTTCTGTCTCTGTCTCAACAACATATCCGTTCGTTCCAAGTGAGAGCATCCCCAATACGAAGGCTTTATATACCCTTTCTGCATCGTCGTATCCAATATCGAAATAGCTCAGACTGCTCGTTAAATACCTCTCAAGAAGTCTTGTAAATCTAATAGCATTCCCTCTCACAATCGCTTCTCTCAGCGCTCTTATCAGGTCATACATGGCAACCTTTGTTGTCCTTTCAAGCCAATTGGCAACACTCTTTTTGTAGAACTTCTCCACCTCTTTGTTGGGAAGAGATACTCTGTACTCATCTGCAGTTATTTGATACGCATTAAGATACCCAGCACTAGCGAGGAATGTCCACACACCGGAAGGGTTTTGGTCTATCTCCCTGAGAGAGAGGAAAGGGTCCAATTCGACTATCAAATCTTGTTTGGATAGGAGTCTATCTAGGTCTTCCTTTAAGAAAGGATTGGTTTCTATCTGTTTTATGATAAGGTCATTACTAGATGTGTTTATCCAGTATGGTTGGAGGGCTTTCTCAATATCTTTTCCAGCTAAGCGCTCTTTAATGTAGTAAATAACGCTCCAGGGGTTGTAGATACCTTCAACACCACCGAATACATAGCCGTTGTACCAGTCCCTAACGGCAGCCATATCGTTTTCTAATCCGTAATATTTTAAAAGCTCATACACTTCATCTTCAGTGAAACCGAATTTATCAGCCATTTCGTTTTCGAATATGGTATAAGTGGCGACATTGTTCAGTCCTGAGAATATGGATTCTTTTGCTACTCTGTATACTCCAGTTAGTATTGCGAACTCTAGGTATGGGTTATCTTTGAGTGCTGCAGTTAGAAGATCTCTCATGAATGCTACCATGTTCTCGTAATAGTCTGGATCTCTGTGCTGGTATGTGTACGCTGCTTCTATAGGAACATCGTATTCATCTATGAGAAGAATTACTTTCCTTTCATAGAGTTTGTACAAAGCTTCTGTTATATCAAGAAGAGCATCTTCATAGGGAGTATCACCGTTTTTGTACGTGTCTAAGATGTCATCGTTTTGAATGTGATCAAAGATCGTTTTGTAAAGGAGTTTTTTCAAAGCTTTTTCGGCGTCTTCCCAATTCGTTCTTTTTATGTTTCTAAACGAGACGAATACGACTGGATATTTATGGTAGAGATCTTTAACGAATTCCTTTTCGCTCATTATCTTCAGTCCATCGAAAAGATCTTTCCCATCGACTGAATAGAATTCTCTTATCATGTCTATGTTGAGCGTTTTTCCAAAACGTCTGGGACGTGTTATGAGCTTTATCTTTCCAGATAGCTCGTACACATCCCTCACTAAAGAGGTTTTGTCCACGTAGTAGTAGTTTCCATTTATCATGTCCTCAAAGCTGCTCACACCGATTGGAAGCCTTTTCATGCAGATCACCTCAGGATGATTATCTCACAAGAGCGCTTTTTGATATCAATCTCATTTGTATCAGATGTGAGGTTTTATCTGATTTTTCTGCACATTATTTACAATTCTATGGTCTTAGGAAGAAACATCTTTTCGTAGTCCTCGGGAAGGAATACTTCCGATTCTATAACTTGAACATTTTCGATATCTACTATGTAGCAGGCTTTGTTCGTGCACCCTACAGCTTTTGGCCCGGTCAGTTCTGGAAAACGATCCATTTTATCGAGATCGAAAAATTCGTTGTGTGGCTTGATTTTTTCTCCTTTATAGACGAGTAGGAAATCCTTCTCTTTGAGATGTATGAATCTTACCGGCATGCCAAGATCTCCTCGGATTTGAAGGAGTTTGAATGCTATATCCAGCGGATTTGGATGGTTCGGGAATATCAATGAAGGGACATATGGGGAAGATCTTTCATTGAGAAGACTGAGACTGAATCCGATTGAAGAGGCTTTTTGGAGAAATTCTTGGTGGGATACGAATCCCTCTCTTAGATCTCTTGCGATTTTCACGAGATTATCAGAGATGAAAGCCGGGATAAGGTGGGTTTCTCCTCCTGTTCTGGTGGGAATAGGTTGGTGATTTTCGCTGATCAAAACGACGGTGTCTTCAAAAGCGAAATACAGATTTTTAATGGACTCAGGGTTGTTGACTATGCCGTTGAGGATTTTCTTCGCTTTGTCAGTCGGTTTTCCTTCAAGGTGTATTAGGATACGGATCCCTTTCCATATCAGAAGCCCAATAAGGTCCTTGCTATCTTGCAATCTTTCACCTCCTTTCTAAAAATGTTCTCTTAAAACCGTTGTCCACGCTCCAAGATCCTCCATCGCTTTTCTATGGTTATAGTTGTAATTCGTATAGTATATGAACAGGAACTTTCGGTTCTCAAGAAAACTATGTGGTACGAGATTGTCGAATCCGTCGGTAAAGACAACTACATTTTTTGCGAGAAGATCTCTTATCTCGTTTAAGGCGTTTTCGAGTGATGTCCCTCCACCTCCGTGAAACTCTATCTTTTTTCCTCTTATTACATCTTTTAGCCTTATCTTGTCGTGAATTCTCACATCGTATGTGTATATCCATCCAGTTACTTCATAAAGTCTGGCAAGCCTCGAGATTTCTGAAAGCGCTATCTCTAGTTGTTTTTTCGAGATACTCCCGCTTACATCGATCATTACCGTTACTTCTTGGGATCCTCTGTATCTGAATTTCATAGCTGGAGGGGAACCGAAGCGTTTTGATGGCCTTTTCCATGTGGCATGCCATTCATATATCCTCATGTCTTTGAAGAATTTTCTGAGAATTGAAGTCCATTTAATCTGTCTGCTTTTACCGATACGCGCAATCCTTGATAAGGATTGGAAGTCCCCTCCAATATCCTTTTCAAGGGATTCGAGCTCTTCTAATATGTCATCTGGAATCTCGCCAGAAGCCAGTGCCCTTTTAATGACTCTTTCTGCTTCTTCCATGTGTTCTTCAGCGTAGTCGTAGTCTGTTGTAAAACCTCTGATTGTGTATTCTTCGCATATGAAGCTTTTCCGGAGTTTTTCGAAAATTTCGAGCCAACTCTCGTTTTTGAGTGGATCGTTCATCAGTACAAATCTTTCTGGAGCCTTTCCCGCTATAAGGTCATAAGGTGTGACAGTGGTTAAGTATTTGGGAGTGATGTGATGAAATTCTGTTATCATTAGGTTTATCACAGAGTCTTGGGCTATGTTCGCAAGGAGTCTTTCGCACTCATTGAGTTTGTAAGACCAGTGAAGAAGGGCGTAGTGGAGTATTTCGTGTTTCAGGATTGCTCTGAGTGCAGCGACTTTTCTTTGGTGAATTACATATTCTTCTTTCATGCCCAGCTCTAGATCGTTTTCTATGGGGGCGTTTATGAATTTGCTGAAGAGTTCAATCGTTTTTTCTTGATTTATAACTATCCTGAAATTTTTCTTCTCTTCATCCCAAGAGAGACATCCTATCACATTCGGATCGTCAGTTGTTTCCACGGGGATTGATATCAGTATCTCAGAGTGGAATTTTTCATGTTTTGGATCGTCTCCGTAGATGTTGTTGACTGTTCCAAAAGCCATGGCTTCAGAGAGTAGATCTCTCAGCATATCACCTCCCCACCAACCTCGTATATCAATTCTCCAAGGCTTTTCATCCTCCCTGATGTTAGACTTTCAAGAAAGAGTGAATTGAACTCTTTCATACCGGAGGAATACATGCACTTCCTAACTTCTTTGAATCGTTTTTTAGCTTTAGGCGGCTGTATGGTAAATTCTTTCATAAACGCCAGGATTTCTTCCTTTGTTGCAATATCTCTCAAAGTTCTAGCCATTTTCTCAAGTTCCATCGCTTTTTCATC
>JALVXE010000037.1:1375-3870 GCA_027038385.1 Thermotogaceae bacterium | reverse complement strand
GCCTTACATAGATAGGTATTTCGATGAAGTTTTCGTAATGGTTGGAAGGGAAGATCTCAGAAGGAGTCGTTTGGGGTTTTTAAAGAATGTTGACGACCTCTTCATGTCCGTGGCAAACTTGGCAGAGATAAGCAAGAACAGACTAGAAGAAGGGAGGAACCAAAATTGATGCTACTAACCTTCGTTTTAGCGGTTCTAGCCTATTATTTCATAATATTTGTAAAGGACTTTGAGAACTCCATAACCACTCTGTTCTTCGCACTTATAATCTTGATTCTCAGGCTTCACCAATCTGGTTTTGTCGAGATGAACCTGAAGAATCTCGGATACATAGTGGATTTCAACACCATAGGTATTCTTCTCGGTATGATGATAGTAGTTGGATTCCTGAAAGAATCTGGTTTTTTCCAGTACATGATAATAAAGATGCTTCGGTTCACAAAGGGGAACTTCGACTTGATGCTCCTCATGATGATGATAACCGTTTCGGTGACATCGGCGTTCCTCGACAACGTCATAACGATACTCATGACTCTTCCTATGATATTCCTCATAGCCGACACGATGGAGGTAGATCCAACTCCTATGGTTCTGATGACTATCTTCATGGACAACGTCGGTGGAATGGCAACACTCATAGGTAGTCCTCTGAACCTAGTCTTGGGATCGATAAGCGGCAAGAGTTTCAACGATTTTCTCGTTCACACGGGGGTTTTTACCGTTATAGCGTTTGTGATCGTCTACTCCTTATCCAAGAGATGGGTTAAAACTGGGACGAGTGAGCTAGAGAAATTGAAGAAACTCTCGGAGATGGATCCTGAAAAAGCGATCGAAGACAAGAAAATGATGAAAGTTTCGGTCACGGTTTTTCTGTTCATAGTTGCAGGATTCATGCTCCATTCTCTCATAGGCGTCGAGCTATCCTACATCGCACTCCTCGGTGCCCTCACACTGATGATAATCTTTAGAAAGAGTTTCGAGAAAGCGAGCAAGGATATCGACTGGGATACACTCTTCTTCTACATGGGTCTTTACACGATATCTTACTCCTTGGAGGAAATAGGTGTGATCCAGCAAATGGCACAGGTACTGATGCCCTTTAAGCACAGTTTTGTAGCCTACTCCATGATAATTATGTGGGGATCTGCATTCATCATACCTTTCTTGAGTGCGGTTCCAGGAACACTGATACTAGCCCCAGTTCTTGGGTACCTGGTAAAGGCTGGATTTTCAAAGAGCATATGGTGGGCCTACGCTTTTGGTGCGAACCTCGGAACGAACTTCACACCGCTTGGAGCTGTTGAGAACCTTATAGGTGTGGCGATGCTTGAAAAACAAACAGGAAGAAGGATAGGTTTCGGAGAATTCATGAAGTACGGCATAAAATCGACCGTTCCAGCTATCGCAGTTGCTTCCGGTTGGTTCCTCTTGCTGTACAGATGATGCTTTATGGAGATATTCATGTTTCTTGAGAACAAGTTCTACGTTTGGGCACTCATACTCTCAAGGATAGCGGGCATGATGCTCGCTACTCCTTTTTACTCAGGGTGGTTCATACCGCTCAGGGTGAAGATATGGCTTTCCGTGTTTTTGAGTTGGATCTTGGTCTACACCACGAATTACACGGTGCCACTTTCAACGCCGGTGATAACCATAAGTCTTGGAATACTCAACAACTTCATATTGGGTGCGCTAATAGGGTTCATTGCTTACATTCTGATGTCCTCGGTTATGAGCGCTTCCGGGGTCTTTTCCGTTCAGATGGGATTCATGATAGCGTCGAGCTTTGATCCTTCCGCTCCAGAGGTGCCCCTTCTTGGAAACGTCGTATATCTACTTGCAATGTACATCTTCGTGTCGATGAAAGGGCACCTTGTTTTCTATCAGATAATAGCTAATTCCTTCAAGAAGTTTCCCCCTATGCTGTACGGGATCGACTTCGATATGGTAAAGTTCTTGGTGGACAAGTCCGGCGAGATGTTCGTTATAGCCTTGCAACTCGGGATGACGATAATAGCTTTTATGCTCATCGTTACGATACTGCTCGGGATAATATCGAGGCTCATGCCGCAGCTCAACGTCTTCATGGTTGGGATACCACTCAAGATACTCGTCGGACTGATACTTTTCATGGGGATGATACCCATATGGGCAGAGGCATTCGAGTTTCTCGTTCGGAAGATGATAAACTACGCTCAATTCATATCATCGAGATAGATCTGCAGCTCTTCGCCGATCCGGACAAAACGGAGAAACCAACCCCTCGTAGAAGACAAAGGGCTAGGCAAGAGGGTAACGTGGCCACTTCAAGGGAACTCAACATGGCTGCGGCTTTTCTGTTCATGAGCATGGCTCTGATGATATTCGGAAAGAGCCTCGTCGGCTACATAGAATCTGCATGGGAGAACTTCTTCTCTCTTAGAAACTTCGATGACATGACGTGGAGCTCTCTTTTATCGAGAACAGCTGGAAGCTTCAAAGGAGCTGTGTTGCTA
>JALVXE010000037.1:0-1365 GCA_027038385.1 Thermotogaceae bacterium | reverse complement strand
GTGTTGCTAGTTGGAGGGGCGGTTTTAGGTGCTATGGCGGTCGGCGTTCTCATCGGTCTATTTCAAACGAGGTTCCTCATATCGTTCAAGGCCATAAGATTCGATCTTAACAGAATCAATCCTGTGCAAGGTTTTAAAAGACTTTTTTCGCTCCGATCGGTGTTCGAGCTCTTGAAAGCTCTGATCAAGGTGGTAATAGTCGGGTACATCGGGTACAGCGCGTTCAAGGGAGAATGGAAGAAGATGCTCGATTATCCGATGATGTTTCCCCAGGACGCTGCGGCCCACATGGTTGGTGTGATATTCAGCATTGTTATAAAAAGCGGTATAGCACTTCTCGCGCTCGCGATATTCGACTATTTCTTTCAAAGGTGGGAGTACGAGAAGAGCTTGAGGATGACGAAACAAGAGGTTAAGGAGGAAATGAAAGATATCGAAGGGAATCCGGAAGTAAAGAGAAGACAACGTCAGATGATGATGGAAATACTCAGAAGCCGTATGATGCAGGAGGTTCCGAAGGCGACGGTGGTCATAACCAACCCAACACATGTTGCAGTCGCTGTCAAGTACGACAGAGAGGAGGATGAGGTTCCGACGGTTGTGGCAAAAGGTAAGGATAAATTAGCTGAGAAGATAAAAGAGATCGCCAGGGAGTATAATATTCCAATAGTTAGGAATCCTCCGCTCGCTTGGGAGCTCTATGAGAGGGTGGAACTTGGGGAGGAGATTCCACCCGATCTTTACAGAGCAGTGGCGGAGGTGCTTGTTTATATTTATTCTTTGAGGCAAGAGGTGTGATCCGATGAGAAATTACGATGTCGGGGTATCGCTTTTGATCGTCGCAATAGTTCTTTTGATGATCATACCGGTCCCCGACTGGGCTCTGGACCTGTTCCAGATCCTGAACATATCGCTCTCAATGGTTTTGATGTTCTCAACGCTGTACATAAAAAACGCGTTGGAGCTTTCTTCCTTTCCAACGCTTCTGCTGATAATGACGCTCTTCAGGTTGGCTTTGAACATAACTTCAACGAGGCTAATATTGCTCGAAGGTCCGAAATTCTCTGGGAAAGTCATAAGAACTTTTGGGGAGTTCGTCGTTGGGGGAAATTACGTGGTAGGTTTGATCGTCTTCACGATAATAGTGATAATCCAGTTCATAGTGATAACGAGGGGTGCTGAGAGGATATCCGAAGTCGCGGCGAGGTTCACGTTGGACGCGATGCCTGGAAAGCAAATGAGTGTAGATGCCGACCTGAACGCAGGACTCATAACGGAGGAGGAGGCCAGAAAGAGGAGAGAGGATATAAGAAGGGAAGCTGATTTTTACGGGGCGATGGATGGAGCTAGCAAGTTCGTTAGGGG
>JALVXE010000036.1 GCA_027038385.1 Thermotogaceae bacterium | reverse complement strand
GGCTCGGAGAGTATGACCTTGGCTCCTCCTGCCCTTTTGAGTATCGCAACCGCTGCCAGGCCTATGGGACCTCCTCCCATTATCACGACGAAATCACCAGGTCTTATTCCTCCACCTCTCTCTATGACGGCGTTGTAAGCGACGGATGTGGGTTCGACCAAGCTTCCAAGGAGGAAGAGTTTCTCACCTGTGCCGTACTTCTCTTCTATCTCTCTCAAGCTCCAAACATACTTTGCATCGATCTTCACGTACTTTGCAAAAGCACCGTTCACGTTGAATCCAAGCTCGTTCAGATTCTCACAGTGATTCGGGTAACCATCCGCGCAGTGCCTACAATGCCCGCACCAGAACATCTCCTCGGCTGTAACCGGCTCCCCTATTTCGAACTTTCCGTTGTTTCTCTTGTTGACAGCCTCTGGTCCAGCTTCAACTATCACTCCAGAGAACTCATGACCCAACACAACTGGGAAACCTGTGAGACCCGGGTACAATATGTATCCATCTTCGTCAGCCTGAGCCATGTGCACGTCGCTACCGCATATCCCAGTTGCCCTGACTTCGATGATCACCTCGGTTGGCTTCTCTATTTTCGGTTCTGGAACTTCCTCCACTTTCACTTCAGGATATCTCCAAACCTTGCTCCCAAGCCAGGTTAACTTTCCTTCTATGTCCTTGGGACCTATTACAAAGCTGCTTCTCGGATCCCATTTTGCCCTCAAAACAACTGCTTTCATATGGGCACCTCCCCTCTTCACAGATCATGAAGAGTATATTCTCAAACAACCACAGAAACAAAGTCGATTATGATTGATTACAGACGTTTTTCATGAATTATCACTCGTATAATCTGGTTATCTTTTATTTTCGATTTATTTCTATATTTGTTGTTATTCAGAACAATATGCAATAATACGAAATATGATATACTCTCTCTCAAATGAAAAGAGAAGGAGGTAATGAAATGGAAGGATATCTGGAAAAGCTCAAGGATGTCACAGATCAGCTCATAGATATAATTCTCAACTTCAGGCAAAGCGGCCATCCCGGCGGATCGAGATCGAAAGTTTACATGTTCTGGGCTCTGATGCTATCTGGGGATATGATTTATGATATAAGGAATCCAGAGAAGCCCTTTGCCGATAGGTTCATATTATCAGCTGGTCATACCATTCCGCTTGTCTACGCTGCCCTAGCAACTACGAGTGCTGTCTTCAACAAGAAGTATGAAAAGACGAAGAACAATTCTTATCTCATACCTAAGGATAAGATAGTACAACCAGAGGATCTTTTAGTTTTCAGAAGACGGGGTGGCCTTCCGGGGCACGCCGAATTCTCTGGAAAGACTCTCTTCTTGAAGTTCAACACAGGTCCATCAGGACACGGGCTCCCAGCCTCTGTGGGGCAGGCTCTCGCTTTCAAAAGAGCTGGTGCGGATGTCGTAAAGGTCTGGGCGATAGAAGGAGACAAAGCTCTGACGACCGGCGTGACTCATGAGTCGATGAACAGTGCTTATGCTTTGGGGCTTGATAATCTGATATGGCTCATAGATTGGAACAACTACGGTATAGACGATCCACCGCTCAGCTCAACGGTTTATGGTACGCCACAAGATTGGTTTTCTCACCACGGTTGGAGAGTCGTCGGAACACCGGAGGGGGAGAATTGGAGTGAAGTTTTAAGAGTGATAAAAGAGCTTTCAAGTGAAAGGGTTAAGAATCTCCCAAACGTTGGTTGGTTCAAAGTCAGGAAGGGAAGGGGATATCTCAAATACGATAACAAATCGCACGGATCACCGCACAAACCGAACAGTAAGCTTTACTGGAAAACGAAAGAGGAATTCATGAAGAAATACGGTGTGGAGTTCGAGGGGTTCATGAAACCGGCACCTGAAGATTACGAAGAGTTCAAGGAGCAAACCTGGAAGAACATTCAGATAGCACTATCAGTCCTTTTGAATGATGACGATTTCATCGATTTCTTCACTGACAGAATGCTCGAAATAGCCTCGAAAGTCCCGGAAGATCTTCCAGTTAAGGCTTTCACCGTACCGAAAGACGACCCGGATATCTGGGACTCCAAAAAATACCCTGCGAAGGTATTTTTCAATCCAGGAGAACAGGCGGCTAACAGAAACGCTTTGAAGAAGTGGGGTGCTTACATAAACTACATGTCAAAGAAGAAATACGGACATCCACTATTTTTGGCGGCGTCAGCAGACCTTTCAGATTCCACGAACATATCTGGATTTGCCAAAGGCTTTGGAGATTTCGAAGGATTTGGTTGGTATGACAGAAACGAAAATTTAGATGGGGTTCTACTTCCGCAGGGGATAACCGAAATGGCGAACGCTGGAATTTCGACTGGTGTTGCTTCGGTCAACTTTTCGAAAAAACCGTACGAGGAGTTCAAAGGATACTACATGGCGTCGAGTACCTATGGTTCTTTCTCTTATCTCAAATACGGACCGTTCAGAGTCTTCTCTCAGATGGCTCAAGATTGTCCGTTAAAGCTCGGAAAAGTCCTTTGGATAGCCGGGCACTCCGGCCCAGAGACGGCAGATGACTCGAGAACACATTTCGGTATATTCGCCCCGGCTGTTACGGGGCTATTTCCGAAGGGTCAGGTTGTGAATCTCCATCCGTGGGAAGCCAACGAAGTTCCGGTGGTTTTAGCAGAAGCTTTTAGAAGAGACTTTCCTATAGTCGTTCTTCACCTGACAAGACCACCGATAGAGATACCCGACAGAGAAAAGCTGAGAATTCCATCTCATTTTGAAGCCGCGAAAGGAGCTTATCTTATAAGAGATTTTAAGGAGGGGGAAAAGGACGGAACTTTAATAGTTCGTGGAACGATGGCAACTGTGAATCTCCTAAAGATTCTTCCAGAGCTCGATGAGAAATACAACCTCAAGATTGTTGCGGCGATAAGCAAAGAACTTTTCGATCTGCAGCCGCAAGACTACAAAGATAAGATCCTTTCGTGGGAAGACTGGATGGACTCGACGATAATCTCTACGGAATCGTTGGTAGCTACAGAAAGCTGGATAGCTAACGATATATCGAGGGAATACGCGATGACCTCCGATTGGGACAACAGGTGGAGAACAGGAGGAACGGTTGAAGAGGTTATAGCGGAGGCCCATCTGGATCCAGAAAGCCTTTTGAAAGGTATAAGGAGATTCGTTGAAGACAAGAAGAAGAGAAGAGAGATGCTCTGTATATAGCTTTGGGGGTGAACCTGTCTTGTTCGTTGAAGAAAGAAGGAAGAAGATCTTGGAGCTTCTGAGAAAGAGCAGCAAGTTGAAAGTTTCAGACCTTTCAAAGATGTTCAACGTGAGTGCTGTGACGATAAGAAAAGATTTGGAATACCTCGAATCGATAGGCGCCCTCGTGAGAACGCATGGAGGTGCCATCCTCCCAGATCACTCGAAGGTCGAATGGGGGTTTTTCAGAAAACTCGGTTTGAGAAAAGAAGAGAAAAAGAGAATCGCCAAAAGAGCTGTTGAATTCATAGAGGATGAGGACACGATAATACTGGATAGCAGCAGCACGACGTACTACATAGCCGAAGAGATAAGAAAAAAGGACAACATGCACATCACGGTGGTGACGAACAACATATTCATAGCTGAAGAGCTTCTCAACGCACCTGGAGTGGAAGTAATAGTTCTTGGCGGGAGTGTTAGAGAACACAGTCTATCGCTTGTTGGTCCTTGGACGATCAGGTACCTTCAAGAGATAAAGGTCGACAAGGCTTTCCTGGGAGCTCTCGGATTCTCCCCGGACAAGGGATTCATGACCCCGAGTCTCACAGAAGCCGATGTCAAAAGAGCGATGGTGGAGTCCGCTGGAAAAGTTTTCGTCGTGGCGGACTCGA
>JALVXE010000035.1 GCA_027038385.1 Thermotogaceae bacterium | reverse complement strand
TTTTTCAAAACGCTCCGCCTCTTCTTCTGTGAATGCCATAAGAAGATATCCGCCTTGTCTGTACTCTATGTCAAATCCCGTGTCTTCTTTGAATTTCTCAAAGAGCTTGACGCTTCTCATCGCAAGGCGAACGTTCATTTTAGCGCTCCACTGCTGCCTTATTCCACCACCGCATCTTCCGGTCGCTCCGGATGATATGTAATCCTTCTCGAAGATCACTACTCTGCTCTCACCAAGCTTTGCCAGATGGAATGCTATCGATGTTCCGATTATTCCTCCACCTATTATGCAGACGCGATATTCTTTCACTCTTTCTCACCCCTCAGTATCGAACCCATGGAGATGGGTATCGATGGTGGGCGCAAATTCATGTCCGATATCTCTTCTATACTCTTTCCGGTTTTCCTTGCGAGTATTCCCATAGTTATCAACCTGCACGTTCTCCCGCCGCAAGGTCCCATACCTATTCTCAGATACCTCCTGAGCTCTTCGAAATCCGTGAATCCCATATCTATCGCTTTTTCCACATCTTTTTTTGTGACCTCTTCACATCTGCAGACGATCTCATCTTCTTCATCTGAAGGAATTCTGAAATGCCTCACAACTCTCTCAAGCCCTTTTTCCATCGCAACGTAAACGACGTGCGTTTTGTCCTTTCTGTTTCTTATCACCCTTTGTACAACACCTTCACCGACGTCTTTCCCATCTCTGTTCATCAGAATGACCTTATCACCAACATCCGGAAGCGGTTCGAACTCGTACGGAATACCGACTACTGAATACTCATCGAATTCCTGAACCATGAATATCGCAAGACCCGGACATTTCATAACGCACATCATACATCCAACGCATTTATCGTAATTTATATGTGGGATACCGTCTATATTCCCGCCCATGTCTATCGCGTCCGTCGGGCAAACTGCTTCACACGGATTGCAAGGTATATTTTGATGGCATTCCATCACAGCTCTGAGTTTTCCAGCTGGACCGAAATCATTCTGCAAATCAGTTCTGTATCCCCCGCTTGGAAGAGTGATTCCCATCTTCTCAAGGCCAGATCTTATCTTCTTTCCAAAAGGACCTCTTCTCAGATCGATTAGCTCGCTTTTGTATTTTTCTATTTTCTCTGAAAGATCTTTCCCCGTTATATCCTGAGCTATCGTGTAGCCGGCTATGTATCCTTCCGCCATAGCGCTCGTCGCTTCTTCGATTCCAGAAAGGTCCCCGGCGACGAAAACGTTCTTTTTGGAAGTTCTCATATCCTCGTCTCTTTTTGGGACATGCCCGCCAAGCTCTGGTATGTAAACCATCTCAACTCCCAGTTGACTCGCAAGCTCTATGGAAGGCTGAAGACCAACAGCAAGACATATCGTATCCACCACAACCTCTCTTTCCGTTCTCTTTATGACTTTGAAATTCTCATCGACTTTCGCTATCACGGCTCCTTTGACTCTGTCCTTTCCGATCGCTTTGATTATGGTGTGCCGCAAAAGAATGGGGATTCCCATCCTTCTTATCTTGTTTGCGTGAACTTCGTATCCGCCGACTCTGTCCGATATCTCAACTATCGCCCTCACATTTCCACCGGCTTGAGCTATCTGGTAGGCCACTATCAGCCCGATGTTTCCAGCACCGACTATTAAGAAATCCTCACCTGGGAGAACCCCGTATTGATTCATGAGAGTCTGAACGGCTCCAGCACCGTAAACACCGGGGAGCATGTTGTTTTTGAAAACCAAGAATTTCTCAGAGGCTCCCGTAGCTAAAAGGACGTAATCATAATCTATCTCAAAAGTTTTATCTTCTTCCCTGCTGTAAGCAACAGCTGTATCTTCGTAAAAACCCACAAGAGTCGTCTGGAGCATGTATTTGACTCTTAAATTTTCTGCTTTATCTTTCAATATTTTCGCTATCTCAACGCCGCGCTTTGATGCAAAAAACCCTTGATGACCGAAGAATTTGTGAGTCTGCTTGACTAATTGCCCTCCGAGCTCGAGCCCTTCGTCCACAATTAGAACATTTACTCCGCTCCCTGCAGCAGCTATGGATGCGGATAATCCAGCTGGTCCGCCGCCAACTATTAGAAGTTCTGCCTTCATCGTTTCTCCTCCCAGACAGGTGATCCTCTACCGATCTGTCTTTGAACTCTCATTCCATCCTTAACTTTAGTTATGCAAGCCCTGACGTTCGGAGTGCCGTCGACTATCACAAGGCAAGAAGAGCATTTTCCTATAGCGCAGAAAAATCCCCGAGCTCTTCCATTTTCCGTCCATCCGAAGATATCTATCCCGTTTGCTATGAGAGCAGATGCTATGGTGTCAGTGGGTTTCGCCTTCAAAGGTATTCCTTCGAAGTAGAAAGTGATCGTCTCTTCACCCTCGAACTCAAGAATCGGATGGCTCTTTATCCTTCTTTGCAAGATCTCACCAGCTTTAGAAGATGTACTTGTTCGTTATCGGGTATCTCCACTCAACGCCGAGGAGTCTTCCCGTTATCTTCGGACCGGGAGCGGCTTGGTATCTCTTGTACTCGCTCCACTTGACGAGTTTTAAAACGTATTCGACCATCTCTCTATCGAATCCGGAATCTACTATCTGATCTGGCGTTTTGTTTTCATCGATTAAGAGAGTGAGTATTTTGTCAAGAAGCTCGTAAGGCGGAAGCTTGTCCTGATCTTTCTGGCCCGGGCTGAGCTCGGCTGATGGTGGCTTTACGAAGACTCTCTCTGGGATTATCTCTCTTCCCTCTCTTTCATTTATCCAGCGGGCGATTCTGTAAACATCGGTCTTGTAAAGATCCTTTATCAGAGAGAATCCGCCCACCATATCTCCATAAAGGGTAGCGTACCCGGTAGCGGCTTCACTCTTGTTTCCCGTCGACAAAACCAGATGCCCGAGTTTGTTCGATATCGCCATAAGATAAGTTCCCCTTATCCTTGCTTGAAGGTTCTCTTCCGCCACATTTCTCTCTTTTCCCTCAAAGGGTTCTTTCAGAGCGTTCAGATATTCGTTGAAGACATCCGTTATCGGTATCGTATAGGTCTTTATTCCAAGGTTGGATGCGAGCTTTTGAGCGTCCTCTGTCGATTCTTTCGATGTGTACATAGATGGCATCAAGACTCCCAGAACGTTTTCTTTTCCAAGAGTCAGAGTCGCAACGGAAGCAACCAAGGAAGAATCTATACCACCGCTCAGACCAACGACCACTTTGGAAAATCCGTTCATCTCGACATAGTCCTTGAGAGCCGTCATCAGAGCTCTGAGAAGCTGCTCTTCTTCTTTAACTTCTTCTAAAATCCTCGGTCTGAAATAGTCGTGCTTTTCCCTTATCGGGATGTAATCAAGTGGAATTGCCAAATCCTCGTCGACTATCTTCCTGTTTGAATTGAGAAGCCTATAGCTCTTTGAGAAGCTCAGGTCTATATCGACTATGCTTATATCCTCTTCGAACATCTCGAGCTCGTGGTAGATCTCTCCTTTTGGATCGACTACAAAACTCGAGCCGTCAAAGACGAATTCATCCACCCCTCCTATAGCGTTCAGATAGACTATCCAATATCCATGAGTCTTGGTTTTCAAGGAAGCGACGTTCTTCCTGAATTCCGGCATGCCTTTCACATAAGCAGATGCGGATATGTCTATCAACAGATCTACTCCCAATTCCGCGTACTCTTCAGCTGGTCCTGATATCTCCCACAGATCGTCCCTTATCAAGATACCGATCTTTCCTTCAGGTGTTGAAAGAACTGCTATGTCATCTCCGGAGCTGAAGTACCTGCTCTCAGCCGAATCCAAAACGCGCTTGTCGTATATCGATACGATCTCACCTTCTCTGAAGACAATCGCAGAGTTGTAAACCGATCCGCCTACTCTCGGAACTCCGACGATTGCTGTTATATCCATACCTTTTGTGAAGTCCACCAATTCCATCAACTCTCTCTCTGCACCTTTCAAG
>JALVXE010000034.1 GCA_027038385.1 Thermotogaceae bacterium | reverse complement strand
ACCCGTCAAGCTACGGATACTACAAAGGGCTTTTTGGACCGTGCGCGCCGGATTTGAATTTTGAAAACGAGGAGACCGTCTCAGAAGCTTTGAAGATAGTCAAGTTCTGGAAAGATATCGGTGTGGACGGGTTCAGATTCGATGCTGCAAAGCACATATACGACGATCACGAAAGGAACATATCTTTTTGGAGGGAAATCGCAGAGGTTGCGGGGAAGTTCAACGTCGCGGAGGTTTGGGATCCCCCTGCCATCACCGCCATGTATTCAGAAATCGTCGGGTATACGTTCAACTTTCACCTTTACGGATCCCTGATGAGATCTCTAAAAGAGGGAATGCCGGATCATCTGTTCTCCGCGCTCTCAGATCTCACATCTTCCATATCCAAAAACTTCAACTTCCTCTCGTCCCATGACACGTCTCGTATAGCGTCCCAAATCCCGGATGAGAAAAGGCGCCTGATGGCCTTCTCCATAATAATGACCCTCCCAGGAATCCCTGTGATCTACTACGGAGACGAACTCGGAGTTCCTGGCGTTTACGATCCCTACTTTCCAGAAAACGTCATGGAGCCCTTCCCATGGTACGAACCGATGTGTGGAGAGGGTCAGACGAGGTGGAAATCCCTCAGGTACACCATGCCGCACCGCGGAATCTCGCACGAGAGCCAGATCTCAAAGGACGGGTTTTTCAAAAAACTCAAAGTTTGGCTTAAATTCAGATCGGAAAACAGCTGGATCGATGAAGCGAGGATGGAGGACCTGAAAATAGAGGGAAAATCGATCATTTACACGCTCCGTGGAAAGAATCAGATCTTCGTAAAGCACGACTTTGAGAGGTTTCAAACGGATGTGATGTGAAAAAGCGGAGCCCTAATCGGGCTCCGCGAGTGTGTAGGAAGCTTTCAAGAACGTGAACGGTGAGTTTTTGCTCCTCGGTGCGTACTCTCCTGAGAGCATGCTTTTTAGCTTGTAGTTGACAGTTCTTTTGATATGTGCCGGGAGTGATCCCCTGCACGGGTCGTATATGTCTATCGAGTAAAAGAGAATGTACGCCAGCGTTTGGTAGAGATCCTCGTAGGAGGTTATCTTGTATCCGTACTTTCTGTACGTTTTCGCCGCGAGGTTTTTCAAGAAGGGTTCGAACTTTTTGTAGGCCCTTTCATATCTTCCACCGTCCAGTCCACCATGTGCTCCACCAACGTCTTCACTATCCAGTCGTCTATGTCCCAGTTCGGCGTTGGATCTATCTCTTCCCAGACGTCCATGATGAAGTTCGTCACCCTCTTTTTCTTCTTCTCTCCATTTCCCGGCTCTTCCACGAGCTTGCACGCCAGCTTCGCTACATCCTTTATCGGCTGGAAATCCCACACCTCAAGCACCTCACTCGACCAAGTTGAAGAGCTCATTTGTGTTCGTATCGACGACCGCGGCCCTGTCCACCGCCCAATCAGAAGGCACTATTACTCCCTTCATCGCGTTCATCACGTTCTGAACATCCGCAGTCTGGATGTCGTCAACGGGATCTTGTAGCTGAAAACTTCTGGACCTCCCATCAGAAGTCACGAAGGACATCATCAGCCTCTTGGCCATGAATCACACCTCCTCATATTATCTGGGTAGTGACGATCTTGAAAGCGCTATCGGCGTTTCTCTGTGTCAGGTTGTCGAGCTGGTTGACGATGTTTTGTATATCCTCATCTGCAGCAGAGTCAAGGAGCGGAAGAGTCTGCCTTCTTCTCGTCGATCCATCTGGCAATAGCCAGACAATCCTGAGCTGCGCCATACCATCACCTCCAAGTGATTTTTTCGGAGCGCTCCAATATATAGTATACGGATGTTTATATTGCATATCAGTTAAGAAATTTTTAAGAGAATGAAAAGTTCGAACTTTAGAAATCTGATGAAGTCTAATGTGTTAGTGAGAGTTTCTTGACAACCTTGAAATTTCTTGTGATAAAATTTCAACGAAAAGTGCTTTGTTCTACCGATTTCCTTGACACGTTTCAAAGATCGTATGGTATAATCATTGCGCTGGAAATTTGTAAAAAACAAAATTCTATAGGAAGGGAGGTGTCCTGTAGCCCATGAGGGTGAACAGGGTGAGTATGAGGTACTTTAAGTACGTGGGTTTGGTCGCCGCCGTCGCAGTTGTTCTGATGATCGCGCTCACTGGATGTCAAGCCCCTATTAACCAACCTCCAACGGTTACGTTGAGTCTCAGTAGCAGTGAGGTTGAACCGGGTGCCGAAGTCACAGCAAGCATAATAGCCAACGATCCCGAAAAAGGCCCTCTTACGTATTCGTTAATGCTTGGAACGACGGAGGTGGCGTCTGGAACCATCTCCCCAGATAAGTTGGGGAAGGCCGTTGAAGTATCATTCAGTGCTCCAAACGAGGAGGGAAGTTATTCTGTAACAGTTGTTGTCACAGATGAAGGAGGTCTTACGGCAAGCAATTCCCAACCTTTGGTAGTCAAGAAACCCAACACCGCTCCTGAGATAATCGAAGCCAAGCTTGATAGAAGTGTAGCTACGCTTTCGGCTGATGAAAGCTCCACGTCTGTGACGCTGACGTTCAAGGCCAATGATGCAGAAAGCAGCACACTTTCCTACGCGGTTAAACTCAACGGCTCAGAAGTCGATACAGGGAGCGTTGCAAGTGGAGAGGAGAAATCCGTTGAGATTACCATCACAAAGCTAGGGAAGAATTACATAAACCTCAAGGTGTCTGATGGTGTGCTTAGTGCGGAGAAAACATTGGTCTTTGAACTTTACAAGAAAGGTAAGGTTACAATATACAACACGAGTGGGAACGACATAATAGGAAACAAAAACGATTCTATAACATTCAAGATCTGGTACCAACCGGCTGAGGGTACACCATCACCAAAAGACATGTTCTGGGCGATAAAGGATGAGGATAACACACCAGTTGCTACGGGAGAAGTCGATTATTCAGCTAAGTTTGTGGACAACGTATACGATGGTTTCCAGATAGCTTCCTCAACACTTGCTGGCCTTCCAGCTGGAAAATACTCTTTGTGTGTGAAGCTCCTTGACGCAGTTGGGAATGTTATAGACAACACTCAAGCTGTTTACAGTCCAATCTACTACTACCCAGAGATAAATCTCAGCGTCTCCTTGGTGCCGGATTCTACGAACAATGACTACAACAGCGGCGTGTATGATGGAAATTCTCCTATTGGATTCAAATTGGTCATAAACGGTAACGCGACAACAACGTTGTTTAAAGATGTTGAATTTGAGCTTGGGTCAAAAGCATACACAATCGATTGGGCGTTTACGAGTGATTCCACAGTGGAGGATCTCGGTGATGGAATATACTACGTCGAGCTTCCGGCTACTATAACGTTCAGTGTGACGGTGGGAGCTACTGAACTCTCATCTCCATCGGCAGTGGCTACAGCTATACTAGCAGACGAGTCAGTTACGGATGATTCCACCACGTTGAGTGCTATAGACGGATTGAGTCCGGTGGTTTCCTTCACGCCAGAGATCATATCCAATAACACTATAAGGCTTGGATATGCTCTTTCTGACAGCAACTTCAAAGTTGCCACGATAACCTTCTATGACGAAGCTGGTGAGGAAGTTGCCTCCGCAACGTTCGATTCAGCTGGTTCTGGATACAAGAATTTGATCGTGAGCAAGAAAGTTGACAAAACGTCCCTTAAGTATTCCTATGAAGCGGAAGATTCTCTAGATCATCTAACAAGCGGTAGCTCACCGGTAGAGGGATATATAGACACCGCTGTTGGAAGCGCTACGGTAGCGTGGAAGAACTCCAGCTGGATAGAGAAAGACGGAATCAGATTCTACAAAGCTTCTACGTCTCTCGCATTTGACATAAAGGTTCTTGATAAGGCGGGAGTCTATGCAACCGATGTGAGCGTTTCTGGTTTACCAGCAGGGGTAACCGTTTCTACGAGCGTTTTACTTGATTCTGAGCTTCTGTACACGTGGGTGCTTTCGTTCTCCAGCCCGGCTGAAGTAGAAATC
>JALVXE010000033.1 GCA_027038385.1 Thermotogaceae bacterium | reverse complement strand
GTTCTACGTGGAGACCGATACCGTGACCGCAGGGGTTAGGGGAACGAAGTTCGCGGTCGTTGAAACCGACAAGGGATTTGAGATAGAGACGTTCGAAGGAAAGGTCTACGCCTACATGAGAGACGGAAGGGTCTTCGTTGTCCCGGCGGGAATGAGGGTAACGCCGGATGGAAGGGTGGAAAAGTCCACGAGAAAAGAAGAGGAGTTCACACCCAAGAGGGAAGAGAGGAAAGAAAAAGAGGAGAAGGAAGGAGAAAAAAGAGAGAGTGAGGAAGGAAAGCCGAGCTTAAGGGCAGGCGAAATGTACGTCGGATCGCTCTCAACGAGGGATGGGAATTTCTTGGTCTACTCGTTCGGGATCAACATCGATCTGGGAATGGTCGGATTCGACATCGGGATCACGGCTTATTCGACCGAGATAGGCGGGGATCTTTACTATGGAATTCCATCCGAAAAGCCAAGTACGAACTTGATAGATGCCATAACGCTCAACGCTCTCAGACTGAAATTAGGAGGCTTCAGTCTGCGCTACGGAAGGGGAGGATCCTACACGCTCGGGATGGGGTACACGATGAGAAGGTACACCATACCTTACGGAAACACCCTCGATCTTTCCTATTCCTTTGGCAAATTCTGGATGAGCGCTCACTTACCATACGAGATCAGAAAGATAAGCTCATTCGATGTGGAGCAGTCAGATCCGATATACTTTGGGGAATTGGGAATGAATTTAAGCGGTGTAGAACTGGCCCTCGACATGGTCTACGACAGCTACGCTTCGACATCCGAAGTCGCATCTGTGGAGCCGGTCAAGTACGCGACGATTTTCTCGGCGAAGAGGAGGCTGTTTGGAAACTTTTCGCTCGGAGCCGAGATGTCAGGTCTTTACGGCGTCAGCGGCGATATTTCATGGGGAGGTTTTGCAGGGCTTTATGGAAGGTTATTGATACTCGACGTGGTTGCAGGGCCCTACGTAAACGGGCCAGGATTCACACCACTTCTCTTCTCACAAGGATACACATCGAAAAAGTTCGGGATAAATAAGTCGAAGGGAATGAGCATGGGATACATGGCCGGCGTCGAGTTCAAAGAGAACTGGGGTGAGGGAAGGCTCTATTTAAACGGTGGCTTCAACTCCTCTGAACCGACTCTGGATGGATACCTGAAGGGGATTTTACCTAGGTTCGCGTCGTTTCCATCACTTGAGGTATCTGGGTACATACACGATCCCACTCCACTCAAAGGCGTCTTGGATACGGACACCACGGCTTGGTTCTCTTTTGCAACGCTCCTCGGTGAGGGTATGAAGGCCGGAACGAGATTCGTTTGGGACGGAAGTGAGTGGAAGAGTGAGATTTTCGTATCGGGAGTGAGCATGTGAGGGCGCCATACTGGGTAATTGGATATGAAACGGATGGAGAGCTTTTTGGAAAGAGATCGAACGACGATTTTAGCGTTGATGGTGTGATCTTTTACACGATATCGGAAGATGTGGATTTGGATGTGTTGAAGCGGTTGAGCGGAGCCGCGAAAGCCCGGAGTCTGGAGATAATGGAACCGTTCGAAACGATTCCATTCATAGCCGCAGAGCTCAACTCCTCTATAAGCCTACTCACTCTCTTGAAGAGAATACAGCATTCGATATGTTCCATACTTTCCGCTGAAGCCGCTTCGATACTCGTTCATGCTGGCGATCATCTGGAGTTCTTGGTGACGGAAGGGGGAGCGAGCGGGAGGATAGAGTCCATACCCGTTCCCATGGAGTCCATAGCTGGGACGATATTTCTGGAAGAGAAAACCATGATATTCAACGATCTCATGGAGGATAAGAGACACTTCAAAGGGGTGGACAAGGCTGCAAAGTTCGTTACGAAGAACATACTCGGTTCCCCCATATGGACTGGTGAGAAGAAATTCGGCGTGATAGAGGTATTGAACAAAGATGGAGGTTTCACAAAGGAGGATGCACAGCTCCTTGAGAAGTTCGCCAGGCTCATAGGGAGAAAGCTTTACAGCACTGTAAACAGCGAGAGGATGAAGAAGTTGATAAAGGAGATAGTGCTCGCGATAACGTCCGCGATAGACAAGAGGGATAGGTACACCCATGAGCACTCGAGGAACGTCGCGAGGATATCCGTCATGCTTGGAAGAAAATTAGGACTTCCGGAAAAAGAGCTCGAAGATCTCGAGATATCCGCGATGCTTCACGACGTCGGGAAGATCGGTATACCAGACTCGATACTCCTCAAACCTGGAAGATTGACGCCTGAGGAGTTTGATTACATAAAGAAACACACCGTCTTCGGAGCGGAGATCCTCTCAAAACTCAAGCACGCTACAGAGAGCATGATCGCAGGGGCGCTTGAGCATCACGAAAAGCTGGACGGAAGTGGTTATCCTTACGGAAAGAAAAACGGGGAGATATCTCTTTTCGGTAGAATAGTAGCTGTTGCGGATATATACGACGCCTTGACGGCGAAGAGGGTATACAAGAAAGAGTGGACCAAGGAGAAGGTATTGGAAATGTTCAAAGAAGATGCTGAAAAAGGGAAGCTAGATGAAAAGATAGTGGGCATACTGGAAGAGCTAATAAAAGAAGGGGCCCTCTGAGGGGCCTCTTTTGGTGCCGAGGGCGGGACTCGAACCCGCACGGTCTTGAAGGACCAGCTGATTTTGAGTCAGCCGCGTCTGCCAGTTCCGCCACCTCGGCCTGAGGTGTATTTTAATACAGGAGGTGATCGTAGTGAAGGTGGGATATTGGAAGGATGTAAATCCCATAGTTTACGACGATGAGAACGCCAAGGCCCTCAAAAGGGTTTTGATAAAGACGGAAAACTACGTTATGAGGCTCTTCACGCTCCCGGAGGATGGATTCACGCCTTATCATTCACATGACTGGGAACATGGGGTCTTCGTCCTGCAAGGGAAGATAAAGCTAAAAGGGGAAAAAGAGGAACACATCCTGGAGGAAGGGAATTTTGCTTTCGTGGCTCCAAACGAGACGCACGGGTTTGAAAACGTCGGTGACTCTGAAGCGAAATTCATATGTGTTATACCTTCAAAAGGTGGAGAGTGAAAAAAGAGTGTGAAGGTCCTCTCAATTCCTCTCCTTCTGTTCTCCTCACTCGTTCTCTGTTTTTCCACGGAGTTTTACAAGGTAGGGGGTGATCCTCTCAGGATGAGGGTGACCCCCTACGGTTTGGTTTTGGTGGACTCCTTGGATGGATACGTGAAGCTTCTGGAAGATGGAAAGACCTTGGTGGATATAGAAAATCTTGACTTTCCCGTTTGGGCGGATACGTGCTGCGGAGGGATTTACACAAGTGAGCTCAAGAGAAGCAGAGTAATTCTTTGGAAGGGTGGAAAATTTTTGAAATGGGCGAGAGTTCCAAAGCCTGAGATGCTAAAGGCCGAAGATAGCAGGATATTCGTATCGAGCGGAAAATACGTCTACGTCTTTGACAAAGATCTGAATTTGCTGAAGAAATTGAAGTTCCCCTCATCGTCTGTTTACTTTTATGTGAATGGGGACAAAATAGTCCACCTTGAGTATTGGGGAAGTCATCCCGATATAACGATAGCGAGCGTTTTTGGAAATTACAGAGAATCTATAGATCTCGGGCTGTCTAGACCCTTCAGATATCTGAAGATAGATGGAAAAGAACTGATACTCGACTACAGGGGAAAGCTCGCGGTTCTTCACGGTGGAATGAAAAAGATCTTGAGAGTTGGCAGATTTTCATACGGGATGGCCCTATCGGGGAATTCGATTTTTGTATCATCGCTCGTTGAAAAATTCATCAGAAGGATCGATCTGGAAACTTTACATCAGAGTTTCTTGAAGATTCCTTCACCAGCTGGGGATATCGCGTACTGCTGCTCAAATTTGGTTATGTGCGGAATTTTCAAGAACGAGGTCTACGTTTACGATGGAAGATCCCTGAAAACTATAAGGGGGTGTGAATACCCCCTCATGGTCGAGCCAGATCCGCCATATGTTTACGTTCTCTGCTCGGATTCCGGTGGAGTTCTCAAGATAGATTTCTCCAGATAGAGCCTCTCTTTACAACCAAACTCACCGTATCGTGTGCGGGAAGGTATGGGAT
>JALVXE010000032.1 GCA_027038385.1 Thermotogaceae bacterium | reverse complement strand
CAAGAACATCACGAAATCCATCAAGAAGAACAGAGAAAAGATAATCCTTCTTTAAACGAGGTGGGAAAAAATGAAAATAGCTGTTTTAGGGGCTGGAAATGGCGGTCAGGCACTTGCCGCTTACCTTTCTATGAAAGGCTTCTCCGTAGCGCTTTACAACAGATCCAAAAGAAGAATATCGAGCATAATCAAGACGAGGACCATAAGGGTTGAAGGAGAGGTTCAGGGAACGTTCGAAGTGGACTTCGCAACAACGGATATGGAAGAAGCTTTAAAGGGAAGAGAAATAATCATGGTCGTGGTTCCAGCTTTCGCGCACGTCGACATAGCGAAAAAAGTGGCTCCTCATTTGGAAGACGGTCAAGTGATAGTGCTGAACCCCGGAAGAACGGGTGGAGCCATAGAGTTTTCCAAAACTTTGAAGGAGCTTGGGGTTGAAAAAGACGTGACCATCGCCGAGGCTCAGACATTCATATTCGCGTCCAGGTTGACCAACCCAGGCGTTGTCAGGATATTCAAAATAAAGAACGCTGTACCGGTCTCCGCACTACCAGCCAAGAAGAATCACATACTTGAAAAATCTCTCTTGAAGGTCATGCCTGAGTTCGAGATAGCACCAAACGTCATACACACGAGTTTCAACAACATAGGCGCAGTCTTTCATCCGGCGGTTCTCCTTCTGAACGCCGCGAGGATAGAATCATCCGCCGGAAAATTCGAGTTCTACCTTGAGGGGATTACCCCATCCGTTGCGAGGGTTTTGGAAAAGATAGACAACGAAAGATGCATGGTGATGGAAGCCCTTGGAGAAGAACCGATGACCGCGAAAGAATGGCTCAACTACGCCTACGATGTGCAGGGGGAAGATCTTCACGAGGCCATACACAACAATCCGGGATACCAAGGAATAATGGCTCCACCGAGCATAGCTAACAGATATATCTTAGAGGATGTTCCGATGAGCTTGGTGCCGATATCTTCCTTTGGAAAGATGCTCGGAATAGAAACTCCCACCATAGACTCGATAGTCCAGATAGCTTCCGTTATGACGAGCAAAGACTTCTGGATAAGGGGAAGAACCGTAGAAACTCTGGGCTTATCTGGAAAGAGCACTGATGAGATAAGAGAATACGTCCTGGAGGGGGAAATTTGAAGATCGTTGGAGCATCCATAGGAAGCGATGTTCACACGGCAGGGCTGATAACATTTCTCAACCTCGCCAAGAGGGAAGGTTATGAAGTTATGAACCTAGGTGGAGCGGTTCCTATAGAAAAACTGGTGGAGGTCATAGAAAAGGAAAAGCCAGAGATGGTTTCGATAAGTTACAGACTGGGAAAAGAGCCGCTTAAAAAGCTTCTTGAGGAATTCTTCGACCTCATCGACAAGAAGAATTTAGGAAACAGGAAATTCATATTCGGCGGGACTGTTGAGACGGGGGAAGTCGCTAGGTCTTTTGGAAGATTCCAAGAAGTTTTTGATGGAAGGCAAGAAATAGAAGACATAGTGATGCTTCTAAGGGGAGAAAAAAGAAGATCTCGGGGAAAGGAAATGCCTCCCCAAACTCTTTGGGAGAGGGTGGAATATAAAAGACCTTATCCTCTCTTTCGACACCACATAGGACTTCCAACGATCGAGGAGACCGTTAGAGAAATAGAGATTCTCTCTGAGTCTGGTCTTCTGGAGGTAGTCTCTTTAGCACCAGATCAGAACGCCCAGCAGTACTTCTTCGAGCCTGAGAAGATGGATCCAAAGCAAGACGGCGCCGGAGGAGTCCCGATAAGATCTGTTGAGGATTTCAAAAGACTGTACGAAGCTACAAGACGTGGAAACTATCCACTTGTGAGGTGCTACGCCGGAACGAGAAACCTTTTGAAGATGTCAAGGATCCTGAAAGAAACCATCAACAACGCTTGGGCTGCTATACCGATATTTTGGTACTCAGAACTTGATAGAAGGAGCGAAAGACCTCTTGAAGAAGCTATAGAGGAGAACATGGAAGCGATCAGATGGAACGCGGAAAACGGCGTTCCGGTTGAGATAAACGACGCACACCAATGGGGACTTAGGTTCGCTCATGACGCTCTCGTCGTCGCAGTTGCATACATAATAACCTATATAGCAAAAAAGATGGGCGTAAAACACTACGTTCAGCAGTACATGCTCATGACACCACACTTTTTATCTCCAAAATACGATATAGCGAAGAACTTGGCGATGAAAGAGATCGTTAAATCGTTTGAAGATGAATCCTTCAAAGTCTACACGATGATAAGAGCCGGACTTTTGTCGATGCCAGCCGACGAACACATGGCTATGGGGCAGCTCGTTTCTGAGATGCTTTACGGATCATACCTAAAGCCCGATATAGTTCACATCGTCGCTTACAGCGAAGCGATAGAGAGGGCGAAATCCAAGGAGATAATAGAGAGCGTGAAGATGGTAAAGAGGGCTCTTGCAATAGCGAGGGAAGGACTCCCGGATTTCGAGGTAGACCCAGACGTTGCAAACAGAAAGGAATATCTGAAAAGCGAGGCTATGATCATAGTCGAGGCTGTGAAAAAGATGGGAGAGAAGATGGGATCTGATGATCCTCTCCTAGATCCCAAGGTCTTGGAAAGGGCTGTTAGGCTCGGAATCTTGGACGCCATGGGACTTTCTGGAAGTGGTGTGGCTCCCGGAAAGATAGAGATAGATTTCTCAGAAGGTAGAGTTGACCCGGTCAAAGGTGGAAGAGTCATAACCGAGAAGGAGAGGTTGAAAGAGTTTCTAGATGTTTAATATGTGGTTCAAAAACTCTTTCATCCTATCGTTTTTTGGATGAGAGAAGAATTCTTCAGGTGGGGCCTCTGCTATTATGTTCCCCCCGTCCATGAATATCACCCTGTCGGCGACTTCTCTCGCGAATCCCATTTCGTGAGTAACGACTATCATCGTCATGCCGCTCTTCGCTAGATCTTTCATCACGGCCAAAACTTCGTAAACGAGCTCTGGATCGAGCGCCGATGTCGGTTCGTCAAATAGCATTATATCTGGATCCATCATCAACGCTCTGGCTATGGCAACTCGCTGCTGCTGACCACCAGACAAGTTCGACGGGTAAGCGTCTATCTTATCCAAAAGTCCCACCCTGTCAAGAAGTCTCTTAGCTTTTTCTACCGCTTCTTCTTTTTCCATGTTCAGGACTTTCATCGGGGCCAGTATAAGATTGTCTATAACCTTGAGATGTGGAAAGAGGTAAAAGTGTTGGAAAACCATGCCTATCTTCGTTCTGATTCTGTTTATATCGCTCGAGTGAGGATCTATCAATTTTCCTTCGAAGAATATCCTTCCTTTTTGGTATTCCTCTAGGTGATTTATGCATCTGAGCATCGTGCTCTTTCCAGATCCAGATGGACCTATGATGACCAAAACCTCACCTTTGTCCAAATGAAGGTTGACACCTTTTAAAACGTGGAGATCTCCATAGTACTTATGAAGATCCTCTATCCTCAGTATCTCCCTCATGATATCGCCATCCTCTTCTCGGTGTACCTGACTATTCTCGACAGTACGAACGTCATTCCAAAGTATATGAGAGCCACACCGCCATAGATCGAAAAGGATGCGAAAGTCCTGCTTATCACTATTTGCCCGGATTTCATGAGCTCTGTTATACCTATGACCGACACGAGTGAGCTGTCTTTCAAAAGTGCTATGAACTCGTTTCCAAGGGCTGGAAGGATGTTTCTGAAAGCCTGCGGAAGTATGATGTATCTCATCGCCTGAGAGTGAGTCATACCAAGAGACCTGGCGGCTTCATATTGTCCCTTCGCAACGGACTGTATACCGGCTCTGACGATCTCCGCGACATAAGCCCCGCTGTTTATACCGAGCGCTATAACGGCCGACGGGAAAGCCTTGAGGTTCAGTCCAAGGCTTGGAAGCCCGTAGTATATGAGGAATATCTGAACAAGTAGAGGAGTCCCCCTGAGAAATTCCACGTACACAGCTGATGGATAACTCAAGAGCTTTGATCTGGCTAGTCTACCCATGCCAACGAAAGTTCCTATGAAGAGCCCCATTAGGACGGCTATCGAGGTTATCTTCAAGGTCTCGAGAGCTCCTATCAAAAGA
>JALVXE010000031.1 GCA_027038385.1 Thermotogaceae bacterium | reverse complement strand
CCCGGGGACAAATACCCGTTTAAGGAACTCGCTGGAGTCGGTGTGGCTTTCAAACTTGTTCAGGCTCTCGCTGACAGGTTCGGTATGGAGTTCGAAGATCTCACGAATTGCCTGGATCTCGTCGCACTCGGAACGGTTGCTGACATGGTGAATCTATCGGATGAGAATAGGTTCTATGTGAAAAGAGGTTTGAAGATACTTGGAAGATCTAGGAAAAGACCGGGTTTGAGAAAGCTGGTCAACAAGTTGGGGCTGAGTGAGATAAGATCCAAGGACATAAGCTACAAGATCGCTCCTAGACTCAACGCTGCTGGGAGAATGGGAACAGCTATGGATGCTTTCAAACTGGTCGTGTCAGAGAGTGAATTGGAAGCGGAAAAGATGGTGGAAAAGCTCTTAAATCACAATCTCCTCCGTCAAGAGATTGAGACGAGTATATTCAAAGAAGCTGTCGAAATCGTGGAGGAAAGAGAGCTCCATAAAGGATCTGTGATAGTGGTCGGCGGTGAGAACTGGCACGTTGGAGTTATAGGAATAGTAGCCAGCCGTATAGCGAACAAATACGGAAAACCCACGCTTGTAATATCGTTCTCCAACGGTGTGGGAAAAGGATCTGCGAGGAGTACCAACGGTACTAACATATACGAGATATTCCAGAAGTTTGAAGATTCCTTCGAAGAATTCGGAGGTCACACGATGGCCGTTGGATTTACGATAAAGCGATCTGAGTACGAGAAGTTGGTAAAGCTCATGAAAGATGTAAAGCTGAAGGTCGAGGAAAAGGCTATCGAGATAGATGCTGAGATAGGTCCAAGGGATATAAACCCAGAGCTGTTTGAAATAATAGACCTCTTTGAACCGTTTGGACTGGGAAATCCCCCTCTGATATTTCTCATAAGGAATCTCGATATAAAGAGGGCCTCATTCTTCAACGGCGGAAATTCAGTCAACTTGACTCTCAGGAGGGAAGGCAGAAACATAAACGCCCTGTGGATGGGGATAGACAAGGATTTCTCCACGATGATAAGACAGGGGGCCGCGAAGATAGACATACTCTGCGAGATAGAACCAAACTTTTTGTCACCCAAACTCAAAATAGTAGATGCAAAATTCAAAAGCGGCATAGATGAGATAGATTCAATGGTTGATCTTAGGATTAAGAACAAGCTGGACAAGGAAGAGATGATGATAAAGAAGCGAGGAAGCATGGCCGAGGAGATAGAGGATAGGAGCGCCATATTCGTAGATATAAGGACAAGAAATTCGATGATTTTAAACCTCATCGGAAAGAAGAAATTCGTGACATGTTGTGAGATAATCAAAGGGCATATAGTCAACAGTTTAAAAAGACACGTCGAAATAAACGAGGAAGATTTCTTGACTTTGGAAGAGTTCATAAAAAACGATATAGAAGATGACATAGTCATCCTCGAGCCGCAGATATTGCTCAGGATGAGGGGAATAGACGTCGTTGAGGAGTTCATAAGAAGAGTTTCGATGATCGAGAAGATCGCGATAGGCTCGAGAATACCGGAGGGTGTCAGATCGCTCCTGAAAGACATGAAGTTCAGGAAACTCAAGGTAAAGCTGAAAAAACTCAAAGTTAGAATACAAGCACAAACCGAGGTAAAGCCTTTCTCAAAGTCTTTCGCCATAGTTTCGAGAAATCCAGAGGAGTTCAAAGATCTAACTTCGGGTCAGTACTATTCCAACGACATGAACAGGTTTCAGAGAGCTTCGATCGTGAACCTCATAAAGAGAAGAACCTTGAAGAAATTCGCCACCATACCGTCCACCGATGGACTTCCAACTTTCATACCTGGAAATGAGATATTCTTTCTCTCAAGACCCCTGAGCCTTTACGAGGTCCTGGACTCGGTTCATCCGGTTTTGGACGATAAGACATTTGTCCTCTCACTCGGATACGGTGATGAAGAAATCAAATTGGAAGGTCTGGACGAAGTCTACTATGAGAGCGTCACAAAAAAGATCCTAGAGAAGGGTACGAGGAGCATACTGAGGCATCTCCAGGACCCCGGTGAGATAGTATGATATTCGCCGTTGACTTTGGAAAGAAGAGATGTGGATACGCGTACGGAGAAGTTCAACCATCCGCGATAGGTGTGACATCCAAAAAAGGCATAGAGAGGATGGTATCAGAGCTCAAGCCTTCCGTCATCGTCGTTGGACTTCCTCTGTCCATGAGCGGAAGGTATTCTTGCCAGACTTTTGAGAGCATAGATTTTGCAAAAAAACTGAAAGACATGGGATTCGATGTTCAGATGGTCGATGAGAGACTATCCACGAAAATGGCGCATGAGATACTGAGAAAGTCAAAGAGCGGCAAGCCAGTCGATGCGATAAGCGCGTCCCTTATATTTGAAAACTTCGTGAAAAACCCTGACGTCGCTTTGAAGATACCCGATGACCTGCCAAAGTTTGATATAGATCACGTGAGAGGAAAAAGGATTCTCATCCACAACATACCCGACGTGTCGGTGCTCAATAAGGTTCAAGCCCAGGAGATAGACGTTCTCCAAGAGGATCCCTACATCGCGTACGTCTTCAAAAAGAGGGTGAGATTTGTCGAGAGGTTCGAGGAATTTCTGAAAGGCGATTACGATATAATCATAACCACGGATCCTGAGAGGGTGAAAAAACTTCTCTCCAGTGATGGAAGGATCGTGTGCCCGTAGCTCAGCTGGATAGAGCACCGGACTCCGGATCCGGCGGTCGCGGGTTCGAATCCCGCCGGGCACGCTGAGAAAAATCCAGAGGAGGTGAACGAGTTGGCTAAAAAACGCATAGTTATAATGGGAGCAGCTGGAAGGGATTTTCACAACTTCAACGTCTACTTCAGGGATAACGAGGAGTACGAAGTGGTCGCTTTCACGGCAACTCAGATCCCGGATATAGAGGGAAGAGTCTACCCACCGGAATTGGCTGGAAAGCTCTATCCGAATGGAATTCCGATACTCTCAGAAGAAGATCTACCAAACATAATAAAGGAGAAAAAAGTCGATGAAGTCATTTTGGCGTACTCGGATCTTCCATTTGAATACGTGATGACGAAAGCTTCCATAGCTTTGGCTGCCGGGGCGGATTTCAAACTGATGGGACCGGATAAGACGATGATAGATGCGAAAAAGCCCGTGGTAGCGGTTGGGGCCATAAGAACTGGATGTGGAAAGAGCCAGACAACGAGGAGAATACTCGACATACTCAGATCTATGGGGAAAAAAGTCGTATCGATAAGACATCCAATGCCCTATGGGGATTTGGTCAGGCAGAGAGTTCAGAGGTTTGAAACTTATGAAGATCTCGACAAGTACGAGTGCACGATAGAAGAGAGAGAGGAATACGAGCCTCACATAGACAGGGGATCGATAATATACGCCGGGGTTGATTACGAAGCAATTCTCGAGGAGGTATACAAAGACGATCCGGATGTGATACTCTGGGATGGGGGAAACAACGATTTCCCGTTCTACAAACCGGATCTTTTCATCGTGGTAGTCGATCCGCACAGACCTGGTCATGAAGTCTCCTACTATCCTGGAATGACCAACCTTCTGATGGCAGATGTGATCGTTATAAACAAAGAAGAGACCGCAGATCTCGCTGGAATAGAGACGGTCAGAAAGAACATAGAGAAGTGGAACCCAGGTGCCGTCGTCATCGATGCGGCGAGCCCGATATTCGTGGATGAGCCGAACCTCATAAAGGGTAAAAGAGTCCTAGTAGTAGAGGATGGACCGACTCTAACACACGGAGAGATGAGATACGGAGCTGGATACATAGCGGCGAAGAAGTTTGGAGCAGCTGAGATAATCGACCCAAGGCCATTCGCAGTAGGTTCCATAGTGAAGACATACGAGAAATACCAGCACCTTGATGTGATACTCCCAGCTATGGGATACGGTGAGAAGCAGATGAAGGAGCTTGAGGAGACTATAAACAAGTCTGACGCGGATCTCGTGGTGATAGGAACGCCGATAGATTTAAGAAGGGTGATAAAGCTCAACAAACCGGCGGTCAGGGTGAGATACGAACTCCAGGAGATAGGAAAGCCAGATCTTGAAGAAGTGATAAAGGAGTTCTTTGAGAAACTGGAAAAGTGAGAATCGGCGGCTGCTTGGCCGCCATTTTTGGAAAAAATCCAAGGAGGTGGTCTTATGAAAAAGCTTCTCTTCGTAGTGCCG
>JALVXE010000030.1:3292-17059 GCA_027038385.1 Thermotogaceae bacterium | reverse complement strand
TTCCGAGCTTGCTGTACGTGTGTCTGGAAAGATCGAACCAACCCGAATTTATTCTGATCGCTGCGAATGTGAATATCCAGTAGCTGACTAGTCCCAAAAATCCCAGCCATCTCACATAAACCACCTACCTGCAAAGAGCGAAGTATATGTCGTTCACATTCGTTCCAGTTGGTCCTGTTTTTAAAAGATCCCCAGATGCTTTCAATGCATTGTAAGAATCGTTTCTCTCAAGGTATTCTTTGGGATCTACTCCGGATTCTTTCATCCTTTCCACGCTTTCACCATCGACTATCGCTCCAGCTACGTCCGTTGGGCCGTCAGTTCCGTCCGTCCCAAAAGCTACAATGATCACCCCTGGAACAGAATATATCTCCAGCGCGGCGGAAAGTGCAAGCTCTTGATTTCTTCCGCCTTTTCCATCCCCTTTAACGGTTACCGTAGTCTCTCCGCCAAGTATCATAGCACACGGTCTTTCGAAAGGTCTGTTTCTCTCTACTATTTCTTTTGCTACCTTTCCCAGGAATCTTCCAAGCTCTCTTGCTTCACCGTCGAAAGAGCATCCAAGAATTTTAGCGTCATATCCCAGTTCTTTTGCAGATGCTTTAGCGACCTCGCACGCTCTCTCAACATTCGATATTATTTTGAAAGAGACATTTTCAATTTTTCCAGATAGATCTTGATCCATGAACTTCTGAACTTTCTCCGGCAAGCCGTATTTCTTGGCAACCTCCATGGCAAATTCTGGAGATGACTCGTCTTCGTGAAGAGGTCCCGATCCTATCACGTCCACTCTATCTCCGATGACGTCTGAGATGATCAGTTCAGTGAATTTCAGATTCCTGAACATTCTCGCCAATTTTCCACCCTTTACCTTAGAAATTCTCTTTCTAACGGCGTTCAGCTCGTATATGTCCGCGCCGCTTTTTAGGAGTTTGGAAGTCGTTTCAGAGATATCTTCTACAGATAATCCCTCTTCTGGAATTTCAAAAAGAGAGGAGGCTCCGCCTGAGAGAAGGAAGAGAACATTACCACTTATGGATCTCAAAAATTCCAGAAGCTTTTCAGAAGCTCTAACGCTCGACTCATCCGGAACAGGATGCGACGCTTCCCTGATCTTAAAACCTGGAATAAGACCTTTCGAGTGACCGTGTTTTGTCAGAACAAACCCGGAAGATATCCTTCCATTCAAGTAATCTTTCGCAGTTTTCGCCATATCCCATGCGGCTTTTCCAACAGCGACAACGTACAAGTTCTCCGGCAAATCTATTTTCTCGAGGTACTCCTTGAGAACTTTCGATGGATTGAGCTCCTTTATAACGTTTTCAACTATCTTTAAAGCGTCAGATCTCATTTAAGCCACACCTTTTCCACGTACGGAGAAGTCATGGCTCTGAGTGTTGCAGAGTAATTCATCCGAAACCTCAGCACATCTCCAACTTTGAGAGGCCTTTGAACCTCCGTTACGTCGACTATCGTGTGATCACTCGACGAGTGTATCACCTCAGCTCCATCATCGAGCGGTATCAGTCCATCTGGATTTATATCTTGCTCACCAGCGGCGATAATAGCTCTTAAGCGTTTCCCCTTATCCTCAAAGACCGGCTTTCTTCCCATTGAATCGTATCCGATAGGTCCTTCTGGAACAGATGGCTTCGTCTTGAGCTCGATTATCTCGGCTTCTAGTATCACGGTTCCTTGTTCAAGGTATGGAATTTCTCTGTTTCCCGTGACATCTGTTCCAAGAAGTGCGGCTTCACCGATTCTCATCTGGTTGATCTCTTTTGGGAGTTCTCCCTTCTCTAATGACGTGAGATACACCGTTCCTCCAACCGATATAATCTGTGCATCAACCGCCTTTGCAACGTTGACTATTCTCTCTAAGTTTTCCTTTGTTGGAAGAACTCCGCCAAAACACCCTACATTCGTTCCAACTCCGATTATCGAAGCGCTCTTCAGAGATCTTTTTACCTTTTCAATCTCCTCTGCGGCTTCATAGTACATCACACCCTCTCTCAGGTCTCCAACGTCCACCATGTATATGAGCTTTGCCTTCCTAACTTCCTCGTCTATTCTCAACGCGACTTCTGGTTCCGATACGAGGTAGTACTCCACGTTTTCTTTGAGCATCGGGATGTGTGACAGTGGCGGGATTCTTATAATCATGAAAGGCCCGTCTATACCAGCGGTCTTCATTCTGATTATGTTTTCATGTCTTGAATCTGCCAGTATCTTTGCACCGGATTCTAGATACGCTCGGGCGAGTAGTGGCTCCCCCATGAAGAGTTTCGTCACACCCACCATGTCTATTCCTCTCCTATTCAGTTCCTCAACCAATTTCTCAGAGTTTCTTCTTATCTTTGACAGATCTATGATCATGCGAGGGAACACGAAATCACCCCCAAGGTCACATCATCTTTTCAAGGGATATCATACTCAAAAACCCGAGAGTCAGGAAAGTTATGGAAGAATTCACTGAGACGATGTAGAAAAGGCCTGTAAGGGTCAGACCGTATAAAAAGGATATCGTCTCGTTTTCCCATTTCTCGACGAGCTTCTTCATGAGCATCGATACGACGAATATCCCGAGAGCAGCTCCAGCGCCGAGGATTGTGAGAACTTTGAATTTCATCTCTGCAACAGCTCCAACCGCATCATCATATATTCCGAGTATGACAAGCATTGATGAACCACTGATCCCTGGGAGTATCATCGCCCCGCCGGCGATGAACCCGCCGACGAGTATCCAGAGATTTCCAGAAAGTTCTCCCTTCGGCAGAAGAGATATTCCCATCATCGATAGAGCACCTGCAGCCATCATCAGAGATGCCTTAAAGTTGAACTTCACGCTTTTCCAAAGGAAGAAAAGTCCTCCAGCTATTAAGCCCGCAAAAAAAGACGATGTTTTCACAGGAAAGCTGCGGTAGAGCTCATCTATGAATTTTGACAGAGTCACTATGGATATGAGAGCTCCAAGACCGATCTTGACGAGAAGCCATATCTCTTCACGTCTCGCTCTCAGTTTCAAAAGAGAAGCCAGCGCTTTGATGATCTCCGAGTACCTGCCGGAAACGAACGCTATCGTCCCGCCGCTTATACCAGGAAGTACGTTTGCAACCCCCATGACTAGCCCAAGTATAAGATCCCTCACTCAGATATAGCCTCCTCTTCACATATAGCTTTCTCTATGAGCTTTTTCAATGTGGAGATCGGATCTTTTTCGAAAGTCAAGTTTATCCTGATCGCGTCCTCGTATCTTTTAGACCATATTATCTGTCTTCTCGCGAAGTGTCTTGTGTTTCTTTTGAGAACGTGCAAGTAATGCTGAAAATCGTATTTTCCATCGAGAAAATCTATCGTTTCCTTGTAGCCGATTGTGTTCATCGAGTTGAGATTCCGTGAATATCCCATCTCCAAGAGCATTCTTGTCTCATCAACGAGTCCATCTTTTATCATCCCTTCAACCCTGTGGTTTATCCTATCATAGAGTTCCTTTCTCTCTCTCAGGAGAATTATCATCTTGAACTTTCCGGCCGGTTTTGCTTTCTTTTGAAGATCGCTAATTCTTTTTCCGGTTTTCATGTAAACCTCGAGAGCTCTGATGGTTCGCTTCAAATCATTTGGATGAATTCTCTTAGCAGCTTCCGGGTCGAACTCCTCGAGCATCTTTCTAAGGATTCCCGGGTCTCTCTCGTGGAGCTCTTTTAGCTCTTTTCTGATATTTTCATCCGCCGGAACACCCTCGAATATCCCCCTCACGAGTGCCTCAGCGTAAAGCCCCGTCCCTCCAACGAACACCGGGATTTTTCCCTGAGCTTTCAAATTTTTCACAACTTCGATGGCGTCTTTTCTGTACATAAAGGCGTTGTAATACTGATCAGGATCGACAATATCTATCATGTGGTGTGGAACGATTCTCTGCTCTTCTTTCGTTGGCTTTGCTGTTCCTATATCCATGTATCGGTATATCTGTCGGGAATCCATCGAGATTATCTCACAGTTTAGATCCTGGCATACGTTCAGCATCAGCTTCGTCTTGCCAACGGCTGTGGGACCGTACACTATCGATATCAACCTTTCACGCTCCTGGCTAGCTCTAGAGTTCTCTCAAGCCTCCTCAAAACCCTTCCTTTTCCGAGTACCGACAAAGAAATGAATAGCCCCGGTGTGACCAACTTTCCAAGGATAGCACCTCTTATCGTTTGAAAGGTCTTCTTTTTTGAGGCTAACTTTTCAGCAGCTAGGTTTCTCATCACCTTCTCGCATCCTTCAACCGTCCAGTCTTCGTTCTTCTTAAACATCTCGATGGCTTTCTCTATCACTGGAGCGGCGAACTCTTTCTTTAAATAGTCCTCGACGTATCTTTCTTCGTACTCGTAATTTTCAACGAAAAACGGCGTCGCTATATCGAGAAGCTGCTTCATCGTGTTGACTTTCTCTCTGCATATCCCGATCACTTCCATAGAATACGGCTTGTCCTTATCAAGGAGATCCACGAAATCGTTCATATTCAGATATATCAGATAATCTCTGAACCTGTAGCAGAGGTTCTCTATCTCTATCATCCTGAGGTGCTTCCCGTTAACCCACTCCAGTTTCTCGTAGTCAAACACGACGTTCTTGTTGGATATCAGCGAAGTTTCGAATTCCTCTACCTTTTCAAAGACGTTGAATATCTCCTTTCCCTCTTCTACTCGCCATCCAAGGAGAGCTAGGTAGTTCAAAAGCCCCTCCGGAAGATACCCTTCCTGCCTGAAGTGATCCACAGAAGTAGCACCGTGTCTTTTGCTCAGCGGTGATTTGTCCTTTCCAAGTATCAGCGGTATGTGCATGAAAACAGGCGGTTTCCAGCCGAAACTCTCATATATGGCAAGCTGCTTTGGAGTGTTCGAAAGGTGATCATCCCCTCTAAAAACGTGTGTTATCTCCATCAGGTGGTCATCAACCACGACGGCAAAGTTGTAAGTTGGAAATCCGTTCGACTTCATCATTATGAAATCTCCTATATCGTCAGATAAGAACTCCATATCACCTTTTGCAAGATCATGAAACCTTATCTTTATACCTTTCGGCATTTTGAACTTGATCGTCACGTCATGACCTCTCTGAACGTATCCATCCGGATAATCGAAAGTCTCAAAGAGCTCCTTTTTCCTATCTTCCTTGTCGTAAACGACGTATACGGCTCTTTTCATGGCGATGAGCTCTCCTGCATGTTTGTCGTAAACACCGGAGATTTTCCTCTCGCTCTGTCTGTATGGGCCATACTCTCCCCCGATATCCGGTCCCTCATCCCACAGAAGGCCGAGCCATCTCATAGCATTCATTATCAGCCTCTCATATTCGGAACTCGACCTTTCAAGATCCGTATCTTCCATTCTCAGAATGAATTTTCCCCTCTCTTTTCTCGTAAAGAGCCAATTGAAAAGGGCCGTCCTTGCCCCACCAACGTGAAGATACCCCGTAGGACTCGGCGCGAATCTTGTTCTAACCATCTACATTACCTCCTCAGAAGAGTTTTTCCTGCTTTTCATATCCAAGGAGCTCATAGGCTCTATCTGTGACGACTCTTCCTCTGCTCGTCCTTGCTATCAGCCCAGCTTGAAGAAGGAAAGGCTCGTAAACCTCACTTATCGTATCGGGTTCCATGCCAAGCGTCGCGGCGAGAGCGTTTAAACCAACAGGACCTCCTCCATAGACCTCTATAATAGTCTTTATTATCCTTCTATCGGTTGAGTCGAGTCCAATCTCGTCTATCTCCAAAATTCTCATAGTCTTCTCAACCACCTCCAAATCTATGACATCCAGGTTCTCGACAGTAGCCACGTCTCGGACTCTCTTTAGAAGCCTCAGCGCTATCCTCGGGGTTCCCCGCGATCTCTTTCCTATCTCTGTGGCCGCATCTTCGCTTATAGATATACCCAACTTTTCCGAAGCTTTCTTGACGATTTCCGCAAGCTCTTGTGGTGAGTAGAAAGCGAGCTCTAATATCATGCCGAATCTGCTTCTTAAAGGCGAAGTTAAAAGCCCTGCCCTCGTGGTGGCACCTATCAGTGTGAAGGGTTGAAGCGGGATTCTGACGGATCTCGCTCCAGCACCCTTCCCTATCATTATGTCGATCTGAAAGTCCTCAACTGCGGAATAGAGGAGCTCTTCCACCGATCTTGACATCCTGTGTATCTCGTCTATGAAAAGCACGTCGCCCCTCTCAAGACTCGTAAGGATCGAAGCCAAATCTCCCTGTCTTTCCAGTATAGGTCCACTCGTTATGTGTATCTGGACACCCAGCTCATTCGCCACTATCTGAGAAAGGGTTGTCTTTCCAAGGCCTGGTGGCCCAACGAGGAGCACATGATCGAGCGGCTCACCACGCATTTTGGCAGCATTTAAGGCTATCGATAACTTTTTCTTAACGTTCTCCTGACCTACAAACTCATCAAGAGTCTGCGGCCTAAGAACGACAACGTCATCCTTTTCTGAAGGATCCACTATTCTGCTCAAACTCATCACCCGTTTTGGATTTTATCAGAACATTGACCGGTGAGAATGGAAGACATCATTCATCCGAAGATTTCACCTGATTTCTTCTCATCAAGTCTGTTCTGAATCCTCATCGTTCTCTTTAGCTGAAGGAAAGCAGATCAGATTTTCTCAAGCTCTTCTACAAATATGATTTTCATCAAGATTTCATCAACACATCCTCTTGCTCGATTTAAGGTCGTATACAAACAGGGTCGTGTTTGGCTCCGTCAACAAATAATGCTTTAGCCAATTTTTCTCCTTTTCTCTGTTCCAGAACTTCATTCACTCTACCCCTTTATCGGGTGGCTAAAAAACCCCGCGCGGAGCGGGGTTGGATCATTTCTTCATAGCGAAAAACACCTTCTCCGGGGTTATTGGAAGGTCCTTTATCCTAACTCCCAGTGCATCATATACAGCGTTTGCTATGGCAGCTGGTGGTGTATCTATTCCTATCTCGGCGACCGATTTCGCTCCAAACGGTCCGGTTGGCTCGTAGCTCTCCAAGAATTCTATGTGCATCTCTGGGACATCGAGCCTCGAGGGGATTTTGTAATACATCAAATTGTTGGTCAGGAGCCTTCCACTGCTCGAATATTTCACGTCCTCATAGAGTGCCATACCTATTCCTTGGACTGCTCCACCCTCTGCTTGGATTCTGGCGAGATTTGGATTTATCGGTGTTCCTATATCGAGTATCGAGACGTACTTGAGAACATCAACCTTCCCAGTCTGGGTGTCGACTTCTACTTCGACAAAAGTAGCTGCGTAAGGTGGAGGACTCTCTGGCCCGACGAACGATCCGTCAGCAACGAGTTGCTTTTGATCCTCCGTGTAGTAACGAACTGTTGCGAGTTCTTTCAGGGTGACTTCTTTCGATCCATCTTTTGCTCTTATCACTTTCCCATCGAATTCAACTTCCTCTGGGCTCAAACCAAGCTTTTTCGCACCTTCTTCTATTATGAGCTTTCTCATCTTCTCAGCAGCTCTCTTGACAGCGTTTCCGGAGACATAGGTCGTGGACGATGCATATGCCCCGGTGTCAAAGGGTGTCAAATCAGTATCAGATGAGTAGACTATTATGTCATCTGTTGATACTCCAAGCACTTCAGCTGCTATCTGAGCGAGTATGGTATCGGATCCGGTTCCGAGATCCGTCGCTCCTACCAGGAGGTTGAACGATCCGTCATCGTTAAGCTTTATTATCGCGCTCCCCATATCTATGTTGGCTATTCCAGATCCCTGCATCGCTATCGCCATTCCAACTCCTCTGACTTTATTTCCGTTTTTCTCCTTCTTTCCGAATTTGTTCTTCCAATCTATGACCTCGGCCCCTCTCTTTATGGCCTCTTCCAACTTACAGCTCTTTATTATCATCTCAGCTCCTTCTCTTCCCTCACCCATTATCTTGAATATCGGAGAAGTTTCTCCTTCCCTGATTATGTTTTTCAGCCTGAGCTCGATTGGATCCATCCCGAGCTTCTCAGCGAGCATGTCCATCGCGCTCTCGAGTGCAAAGTTTGCTTGTATAGCACCGTATCCCCTGTAAGCACCAGCTGGAGTGTGGTTGGTGTAGACAACCTTACCCCTGAACCTTACTCCCTCGACCTTGTTGTACATCGGCAAGGTCTTAGATCCAGCGACCATAAGTGTGGTGAGTGCATGTTCACCGTAGGCTCCCGTATCCCAAAGAACGTCGTATGCAATCGCTTTGAGTTTTCCATCTTTTGTAGCGGCGAGTGTAACGTCAAATCTCGACGGATGTCTTGTGTAAGTCGATTCGAAAACCTCTTTTCTCGTGTAGACGAGTTTGGCGGGTTTTTTCGTTCTCCAAGCTACAAGCGCAACTATCATCTCTCCGTGTAGAGCCTGTTTTCCACCGAATCCACCGCCGATCCTCGGCTTAATCACCCTGATATTCTTTATGGGTATTCCTAAAACCATGGAAATCTGCCTTCTCACATGGAAAGGAGTCTGTGTACTGCTCACTATTACAAGCCTTCCGTGCATGTCTACATAAGCGAACGATGCGTGCGGCTCGAGCATCACATGAGCTTGAGCCTGTGTGTAGAACCTCTCCTTGAGAACCACGCAGTCCGGATCCTTTTCACATTCCTCGAGTATCTTGTCGACATCACCTATTTCCATCTCATAACTCGCGGCTATGTTTCTCTTCGGATCGAATCCTATGTCAAATTGGGGAAATATGTCATCCTCTGGATGAATCACAGACGGATTTTCCTCAGCCTTTTCAAAGTCAAGAACCGGCTCGAGAATTTCGTACTCAACCTTTATCTTCTTCAAAGCTTCCTCTGCTGTTCTCTCATCTTCCGCAGCGACCGCGGCGACTTCATCACCGACGTATCTGACATATTCATCGAGTATGAATTTATCGTATGGAGAGGGCTCTGGATATCCCTGTCCTGCCCTCGTTATCGGTTTTCTAGGAACATCCTTATAAGTCAGAACGATCTCAACTCCATCCATAGCTAGAGCTTCCGAAACGTCTATGTCTTTTATCCTCGCGAAGGCGTGGGGGCTCCTAAGAACCTTCACAACTAAAGCATCTTTTGGTGCTATATCATCCGTGTAAACAGGCTTGCCTCTTATGAGACCGTACGCGTCTTTTTTCGGTACGCTCTTTTTAACTTCTCTCATTCATTTCACCCCCAGAAACTTGAAGATAGCTCTCTGCTGTCCGAGGTATCCACTGCATCTACACAGATTCCCTATTAGATATCTCTTCACGGCTTCCTCGTTCTTTTCCACTTTTCCGTTCTCGATCTCTTTCTTCAAAGCGTAGACCATTACCATGAGTCCAGGGGAACAGAATCCACACTGATCCGCTCCTTCAGCTGCTAAGGCTTTCATGTAGTCTTCCATCTCGTCCGCTATTCCTTCAGCCGTCGTTATCTCGTGCCCATCCATAGTCGCGGCCAGGATAGAGCAAGAAAGGGCCGGGAAACCATCTACGAGAACTGTGCATGTACCACAAGTTCCCGTGTCGCATCCCCTTTTCACGGAGAGATACCCTTCTCTTCTCAAAACATCCAAAAGATAATCAGATGGATCGATCTCCCATTCTTTCCATTCTCCGTTGATTTTAACCTTTATCTTCATCCTATCACCTCACCGATAGCATTCCTCAACAGGGCACCTGCAACTTCTCTTCTGTACTCACCACTCCATCTGAAGTCGTCTGCGAACTTGAGCTCCTCTTTCATGGCGTTGATTGCTTCCTCTATATGCGATTCATCATACCCATCGTTCAAAATCTCCATGGCTCTTCTAGAAAGCGCAGCAACCCCAGGTCTCGCGCCCACGACGACCCTCCAACCGGTGAGCTTTCCATCCTCCTCTTTGGCAGAAACAGCCGCGTTCACTATGGAGAAATCATACACAGAATTTCTCATGAACTTGAATGAGGCTTTTCTTGGTTCCTTCTTTATGAGCAGTTTTGTCATGATATCTTTCTTGGGCGTAGGATTCTCCAAAAAGTCTTCAAGCTTCATCCTGCCGGCTTTGTAAAATTCAACTTCCGATGGCAAAGCCAGAACAGCCGTTATGAAGTCAGAGAAGCCCCACTTCGGTACTATCGTGCCACCGACAGTGGCTATATTCCTGAGCTGCACGGACCAGACGTACGATATGGCACTGTAAAGGTATCCATCCGCGTATTTCATTATCAAATCATGAAACTGCATGTTCGCAAGTCTCGCCATAGCGCCGATGACTATGTAACCGTCCTCTTCATATATATCTGATATACCAACATCTTGCAGATCAATTGCAAGCTTTATAGTTCTGTTTGAAAGCCTCGCGTAAGTCGTTCCACCCAATATCTCCGCTCCTTCTTTTTGAAGTAGTTCATAAGCCCTCTCCAAGGTCTTGGGCCTGACATAATCCAGTATTTTGAGCGGCACCACATCACCTCCCCACATCTTAATTCATGAGTAATATGCCACAAACGCCTTTTAAACTCAAAATTTAAACCACGTCACCCCTTCTCACTCCGATAAGGGTTAGGATCGAGAGCGTGAAGAAAATTGCAGAGAATATCATGAGGGATCCATAACTCGTTTTGTCTATTATCCATCCGGATAGCGGAGGAGCCACTATGTTTGCCGCCATGGAGAAAAAGTAATAGAGTCCTGTGTATCCACCAACCTTTTCGTTAGAGGTCATGTCAACGACCATGGGCAGGGAGTTAACGTTCACCATCGCCCATCCAATTCCGCCAAAGATCATCACCGATCCTATGAGTATCAGGAACCTTCTTTCCACCTTTTTCATAGATTTTTCCAGATCTTTCAAAAGCCTTTCAGATCCCTTCACACTTTTCAGCTTCTCGATCGCTTCTGCAGGACTCTGAGGAACATAACCCAGTCTATCTTCTATCTGTTTTCCATATGTCCTGAGAATCTCAGTCGACTGTGGCCTGAGATGATCTGCGGCAAACAAATAAGATAGCAATACGATAACCACCATTATAAGCAACCCCGCTATCATCGTCTTTTTCCTCCCGATCTTGGTTCCAACAAAACCTGCTAAAACCGAAAACAACATGAATGTGAGTGAGAAAATTCCAAGAGCGAGTGTTCCCGTGCTTGCTTTTATTCCTATGTAAAACTTCGCAAAGCTCGTAAAGAAGGTTTCTATTGCATTGAATGCTATAAACCAAAGAAAGATCGACAGGAGCATGAAAAGAAGAGATCTCTCCTTCGACATGAAAACATCTCTGAGGTTCTCAAGAAGTCCTTCCAAGCTCTTTTTCATAGAGAAGTCTATTTTTCCACCTTTCCCAGTTCTGTATTCCTCTGGTTCCCTTACCAGGAGCACCACGAGAAGGCTCGCTCCAAGAAGCAGGAGTGCTCCTGTGTAGAATGGATATGCCGGATTCTTGTCGTAAAGAGGCTTACCTGCAAAGTAAACCAGTAGTGCCCCGAGTCCTCCCATGAAGTTTATTATCCCGTTCGCTTGACTTCTGTACTTGGACGGGGTTATATCCGGCATGAGGGCTATCACCGGGGATCTAAAGATCGCCATGGCGAAGTTCATTATTATTATCGTAGTCATCATCATGCCTAGAGATTTCATCGACCAAGAGACAGGTATGAGCCAAAAAAACAGCGCAGCTACGGGAGCTCCAACCAATATGTATGGCATCCTCCTGCCTATCCTCGTTCTAGTCTGGTCGCTCAGAGCTCCTATGTATGGCAAAAGGAGTATGGCAAAGATGTTATCTATAGTCATGACAAAGCCTATTACAAGCGAGGAGAGCGCGAAATCTTTCAAAAATATCGGAACGTACGCGTTGTAGAGAGACCATATGACGGATATCCCGAAGAACCCTAATCCAAGAACAAATATCTTTCCGTAGGAAATTTTTTCTCCTCTCACTGCTTTCCCTCCCTAGATCTCTTTTCAAAATTAATCTCGGCTATGGATTTCTGGATATACAGAGGCTTTATCTCGGTATAATCAACCGCTCTTTCTGAATTTTTAACCGTCAAATCTATCAAAGCTTCCGGAATTGGATAATCAAGATAGTCCGGAAGTTTCCCAAAATCGAACAGATCCTTCCCGTTTCCAACAACTATCGGATTCCCGAGCTTTTCAATTTCTTTGCTGGCACCTTCAACATTCAAAACCTTTGGCTCTTTCCAATATGGGAAGATCTGAAAATATACGTATCCCTTCCTCGCTTTTCTAACGACCACTATCTCCTCGCGTGAAACGGCATGGGCTATGATTTCAAGAGAATTAAGAGGTACTATCTTGGCTCCGTTCACCGAGGCCATTCCAACAGCAAAGCTCATCCCAACTCTCAAGCCCGTAAGGGAACCTGGTCCGATGCCAAGCCCGATGAGATCAACATCCGAAGGGATTCTCTTGGCTATTTTGATGAGATCCTTAACTAGAACGGCTAACTTCGCAGCATGTTTCTCATCTCCTGCGTAAGACATCGTATAGAGATTCCCATCGAAAAGTGCGAGAGATATCCTCCTAGTTGAGGTATCGAGGGCCAGTATCAGACTCATCCCTCCCCGGTGATTTTATCACCAAGACACTTGGAGTTAGAATAATTGGGAAAGCGAGGTGAAATCGTGTACGTTATAGGTGTTGGTGGAGGAACGGGATCTGGAAAGACAACGGTAGCTAAGAGAATTGCTCAGATGGTTGGAGAAAGCAAATGCTCCATACTTCCGCTCGATAACTACTACAGGGACATGTCACATCTTCCACTCGATGAAAGAAAAAATCAGAACTACGATCACCCGGACATGATAGAGTACGAGCTCCTCGAAAAACACTTGAAAGAACTTCTAGATGGCAAGACCGTTGAAGTTCCTACCTACGACTTTACAACCTACACGAGAAAAGAAGAAACGATAACGCTTTCTCCAAAGCCCTTTGTCATAGTCGAGGGGATATTCGCGCTGTACTATGACAACCTTGTAGATCTTTATGACTTGGCAATATATATCGATACCGAGGACGACATAAGATTCATAAGGAGGCTCAAGAGGGATATAAAGGAGAGGGGGAGATCCGTCGATTCTGTGATAGAACAGTACCTTTCAACCGTCAAACCAATGCACGATGCCTACGTAGAACCTACCAAGAAGCGAGCGGATATAATAGTTCCAAGGGGCGGTTTCAACGACAAGGCTATACAGGTAATAGTCAGGTACATGTTGGATAGGATAAACGATGGGAGGTAAACCCATGGAAATTCCAAGGGAAATCCTGGAAGAGGTGGAAAATCTCAGAGATGAGATAGAGTACCACAACTACAGGTACTACGTTTTGGCGGATCCTGTCATAACCGATGAAGAATACGACAAGCTTATGAAAAGGTTAATGGAACTCGAGAAGAGATACCCGGAGCTCGTCACGCCAGACTCTCCAACTCAAAGGGTAGGCGGTAAAATCCTAGATGGATTCAGGAAGGTTAGACACTCCCAGCCGATGCTCAGCTTGGATAACACGTACGATGAAGAAGACATAAGGGAGTTCGATGAGAGGGTTAGAAGGATCCTCGGTGTGGAGAATATGGAGTATGTCGCGGAGCTCAAGATAGACGGGGTATCGATAGCTCTGAGATACGAGAGTGGAAAATTCAAAATGGCGATAACCAGGGGAGATGGAACAGAAGGTGAAGATGTCAGTGAAAATGTCAAGATGGTGAAATCGATTCCACTTAGGTTGAGGGAAAAGATCGATGTGGAAGTCCGAGGAGAGATATAC